>CANKGM010000156.1 GCA_947481355.1 Chitinophagaceae bacterium | reverse complement strand
TGTCAACTGCTGATTATATATCTTAATTATATTCTTTGTGTGCTGACATCTGTTTTCTGTATATCTTCTTTTACTAAGGGGCTAATCTAGCAATGCCCCAATTAGAAGATTCATTCTTAGTATACAAAATCCTGTCATGCAGGCGGTTGTTTCTGCCTTGCCATAACTCTATTGAGTGGGGAACAACCCTAAATCCACCCCAATGAGGTGGTCTCGGCACTATTCCATCACTGTATTTTAAGGTAAGTTGCTCAGCTTGATTCTCTAGAACTTCTCTATTGGGGATAACCTGACTTTGTGGTGAAGCCCAGGCGCCAAGTCTACTACCTAGCGGGCGACTATAAAAATAGGCGTCACTTTCTTCAGTTGAAATTTTCTCGCATTTGCCTTCAATTCTAACTTGTCGCTCCAATTCTTTCCAAAAGAAAAGAAGAGAGGCAAATGGCTTGCGTATTAACTCCTGCCCTTTATGACTATCATAGTTTGTAAAAAAAACAAAACCTTTCTCATCGTACCCTTTGAGCAAGACAATTCGGGAAGTTGGTCGACCGTCGGCCTTAGTTGTTGAAACGGTCATCGCATTCACTTCATCAATTTCCGCTTTTAATGCTTCTTCCCACCAAATGGTGAATTGTTGGATGGCGTCAGTCAGCACATCTTGCTCAGATAATGATTTCAATTGATAATCTCTGCGTATGGATGCGATTGACATAGCGTTAATTTAGAAATTAGCCGTCGAATGATAAGACGAAAATAACAAACTGATTATCAACTAGATGAAGATAGGGGTAACCTATTTAACCAATGTTCCTACCTTTTCCCCCATTACAACACGCTTAAGGTTACCGGGTTCATTCATATCAAATACTATAATTGGCAGGCTATTTTCCATACAAAGGGTGAACGCCGTCATATCCATGATCTTAAGATTCATATCGATACACTGCTTGAAGGACATCGTTTCAAACTTTTTAGCTGTTGGGTCTTTCTCTGGATCTGCATTATAGATACCATTTACCCTTGTTCCCTTTAGGATGACATCTGCACTAATTTCGATGGCCCTCAACGAACCTGCGGTATCGGTAGTGAAATATGGATTTCCGGTTCCTGCACCAAATATGACTACCCGATTTTTTTCAAGGTGCCTCATTGCCCTTCTGCGAACATATGGTTCGGCAAGTTGCTCCATTTTTATGGCACTCATCAAGCGGGTATACATTCCCTGTTTTTCCAACATGGCTTGGATAGCCATGGCATTAATTACAGTAGCCAACATACCCATGTAATCTCCGTGAGCACGTTCAATTCCCGTTTCGGATTCATTCATTCCTCTATAAATATTACCTCCACCAATCACAATCGCCACTTCAACACCTAAATCCACTACGCTCTTTATTTCCATTGCATAGCGGCTTACCATAGCAGGATCTATTCCAAAACTATTTTCTCCCATTAGGGATTCACCAGAAAGTTTGAGTAGTATTCGTTTGTATACGGGTTGCATAATGCGAATATACGATGGATAAAGAAAAAGTCTGCAGCCCTTGATATATAAAATAAAAAAGGGCTCACTAGGGAGCCCTTAACTATATTAATCTGATTGAATTACCCTAGGGCAACACGCTTGAAAGAAAGAACTTTCAAATCAGCATCCTTAGATTTGATATAATCACCTACAGACAAAGCGCCATCCTTTACAAAAGCTTGAGCCAACAAAGTGCTTTCTTTAAAGAATGAGTTTAGTTTTCCTTCAGCGATTTTGCTAATCATTTCATCTGGCTTACCTGCCATTTTAGGATCATTCTTGATTAAATCTACAATGATTCCTTTTTCTCTTTCAATCACTTCTGCCGATACAGAACTTGAATCTACAGCAACTGGATTCATGGCAGCAATTTGCATAGCCATATCCTTACCAACTTCTGGATTTTCTTTATTCAATCCAACCAATACACCCATTCTGTTTGCACCATGAATGTAAGATGAAACGAACTCAGCATCGATACGCTCGAATTTTGAAACACCAATTTTTTCACCAATGCTCGCAAGCTTGTCATTGATAAGATCTGCTATTTTAGCTCCATTGATTTCAACTTCGTTTAACTCATCAACAGATTTTACATTGCTTGAAATAGCCGCATCCATAATGCTTTGTGCAAAAGCAATGAATTCAGCATTCTTACTAACGAAATCAGTTTCAGAACTAACACAAAGTGTTATGCCTGTTTTATTATCTGCAGTAGTCTTAGCTAATACAACACCTTCCTTTGCTTCACGATCCCCTCTAAGAGCAGCTACTTTTTGTCCTTTCTTTCTTAACCAATCGATTGCAGCTTCAACATCACCATTATTTTCAGTGAGTGCTTTACGACAATCCATCATTCCTGCGCCAGTCATTTGACGCAGCTTATTTATTTCTGCAGCGGTAATTGTAACTGTTGACATACCTAATCTCCGGCTCCACAATCAACGGACATGGAGCACTATTTTAAGTTAAAATGATAATAATTCTAGTCTATTTTTTTTGGGCAGGCTTTCTTCCACCAGCTCCTGCAGCAGGAACTCTTCTCTTTGGCGGAGCAGCTTTAGCTCTTTTTGATGCATCGCTTTCACTATCTTCCTCAAGTGAGAATTTAGGTGAATTTTCAGCAGAATCATCAGCCTCATCTCCTTCCTCAGATTTTTCAGCTTGACGCTCAGCTAAACCTTCAGCAATTGCAGCAGTAATATAGTTTGTGATGATAGCAATTGACTTTGTAGCATCGTCATTCGCTGGCACCGGAAACTCAACTTTGTTTGGATCGCAGTTGGTATCCACCATACCGAAAGTGATTACACCTAAACGCTTCGCTTCAGCCAAGGCAATGTGCTCATGCCCGATATCAATGATGAATAAAGCAGCAGGAACCCTACCTAGTTGAGCTATACCGCCCAATACTTTTTCCATTTTATCTCTATCTCTTGATAATTGAAGACGCTCTTTCTTAGTGATGTTGTCGAAACTTCCATCAGCCAACATTTTTTCAATGCTCTGCATTTTCTTTACAGACTTACGAACTGTATTAAAGTTGGTTAACATTCCACCCAACCAACGCTCAGTAACGTAAGGCATATTTACACGCTGTGCACACTCTGTAACGATTTCTTTTGCTTGTTTTTTTGTACCAACAAACATGATCTTCTTACCACTTTTCGCAATATTCTTAAGCGCTGCAGCAGTTTCCTGCAAGCAGTCAAGTGTTTTATTCAAATCAATGATATGGATACCTTTTTTCTCTGCGTAGATATATGGCAACATCTTGGGATTCCACTTCTTACGGAGGTGACCGAAGTGAACACCTGCTTCCAAAAGTTGCTGATGCAGTGAAGAGTTATTTTCCATTGTAAAATGTATGTTTTAGATTCTTGTTTAAAATTTTGGAAACCACTGTAACAACCCATTGTGAGATGATACAGCACAGTTTTGTTAACGTTTGCTGAACTGGTAGCTTCTTCTGGCTTTCTTTTTACCAAATTTCTTCCTTTCAACACCCCTTGGATCTCTTCTAAGTAAACCAGCAGCTTTCAATGCAGGTCTAAATTCAGGATTCAACGTTATCAGTGCACGGGCAATTCCTAGCTTAGAAGCTTCAGCTTGTCCTTTCTTACCACCACCGGCAGCATTAATTTTAATATCATATTTCCCAGCACCTTCAACAGTGATGATTGGTAGTTCTACCTGATTTTGAAGATAAATCTGTGGGAAATATGCCTTATAGTCAAGGTCGTTTACAACGATATTACCATTTCCCTTTGTAAGGAAAACCCTGGTAACAGCCTCTTTTCTACGACCAAGTCCGATTTTTTGTTTTTCCATTATACTTGTTTTGTAATCGTTTTGAAATTAGAATTTAAAAGGGGTTGGCTGTTGAGCAGTATGTGGATGATTGCTTCCAGCATACACAAACAGTTTCTTAATCATTTGACGTCCTAAGCGATTCTTAGGAAGCATCCCTTTTACAGCTCTCTCTACTATTACCTCTGGACGACGCTTTTGCAAGTCCTTAGCAATTTCAATTTTCTGACCTCCAGGATAACCTGTTACGTGCTGATATTCCTTGTAATTAATCTTATCGCCGGTAAATACAACCTTTTCACAGTTGATAACGATAACATAATCTCCGCAATCTACATGGGGCGAATAATACGCTTTGTTCTTTCCGCGTAATACTGAAGCGATCTTGCTGCAGATTCGTCCCACAGTTTGATTGGTCCCGTCAACAACGTGCCATTTACGTTGAACGGAAGCTGCATTTGCATGCTTAGTGGTAAAATGTAACTTACTCATGTTTACTGATTTTCAGATTTTCATCTGGGTTTAAAAAATATGTTCCCGCCATCCCGGAAACAACCCTTCGTTCAGAAAGGGAGCGCAAAATTAGGGGAACAGTTGTTTAATTACTAAAAAAATGGTGCTTTTTTTTAGAGCACCCTTATAAGTAATTGATAATCAATTAAAAATTTGACAAACTTTTAGAATTGTAGGCCGACGAAGCTCTTTCCTTTTACTTTTTCAAAGGCTTCCTTATTGAATGAATAGAGCTTTCCTGGACGATGGGGTACGCCAGATTCCATTTCGTGCTCATCTTTAAGCATTCCAGTAGCAAAAAGTTTCTTCCTGAAATTACGTCGATCAAATTCGATATGAAGTATTTCCTCAAAAAGCAATTGCAAATCACGAAGGGAGAACTTCTTCTCCAATAGATTGAATATAATCGGCTCCTCCTGGATTTTTTTTCTAAGCGTACTTAAACAGGTATCTAAAATAAGCTTATGATCAAATGCCATGGTAGTTACATCTGCCACAGGATGCCATTGCAATTCATTATCCAATATGTTCAACTGATGATCTTTTACATTCACCAAGGATATATATGCAGTAGTAATAACCCTTCCATTAGGATGCCTATCAATGGCACTGAATGTCTTCACTTGCTCCAAAAACATATTGGTAAGTCCTGTTCTTTCCCTTAAAACACGGTAAGAAGCACGGTCTAAGTCCTCGTCCACCAAGACGTGATCGCCAAGCACTGACCATTGTCCAAAAAACTGAGGCAAATCACTCTTGATCAATAACACTTTTAATACCCCTGCATCATACCCAAATATTACGCAATCAACCGAATTCGAAAATTGAAATACCGGAGAACCTACCCGCTTAGGCATATCATCACTTTTCAATGCATTCACTTCACTCATATGGTTTATTATTATGGGATTAGACCCGCAAAAATAATTTCAAAATTGAAATAGAAAAAACAAAATCTAAAATTCTACTTTTAGGGTTCAAGATTGAGACATGCATATTAGCGAAGACAATAGATTTTTCCAAGAAAAAGGCAAAGAGTTCATTGAAAAGGCAGCAGACATCGCCTTTCTCAAGGAAAATATTGACGTCTTACGCAATGTCATTCGATTTAATGAACGCAGATACTATGTGATGAACGACCC
>CANKGM010000155.1 GCA_947481355.1 Chitinophagaceae bacterium | reverse complement strand
TATTTATGCAAATATAGCATAGCGATTCCAATTCTTCAATGCTCTTTGAATACTTATCTAAATCAAATGTCTTTTTATTCTAAATGGGTCTAGGTCTACTTTATTAAACAAAAACAGAGCAGGGGATACCTGCTCTGTTTTATATGAGTTCATTAAAAGACTATTTAGCTTGATTCTCTGGGCGTAGGCTTCTTACGGTTTTGCCAGACTGCCACATTTCACTATCTCTTAATTCTTTAAGTTCAATATCAAGCTTTTCACGGTAGTCGGGTTGTGAATTGCTATCAATACTGCGTTGACTTTCTTTGCCAGTTGAAACGCTATCATACAAATCATTAAATACAGGCAATGTAGCATCTCTGAATTTTTTCCACCAATCAAGCGCTCCACGCTGAGCTGTAGTAGAACAGTTTGCATACATCCAATCCATTCCATTCTCAGCTACTAAAGGCATTAATGATTGTGTTAGTTCTTCAACTGTTTCGTTGAAAGCTTCTGAAGGAGTATGCCC
Organism: Chitinophagaceae bacterium; assembly: GCA_947481355.1. GTDB lineage: Bacteria > Bacteroidota > Bacteroidia > Chitinophagales > Chitinophagaceae > Pollutibacter. The sequence continues at coordinate 4,991 of CANKGM010000155.1, read as the reverse complement.
TCTTTCACGAAGAACCTGGTATTGAGCAGCAAAAATACCTTGAATGGCTCCCATCAATGTACCTCTTTCTCCTGTCAAGTCACTGAATACTTCTTTTTTGAAATTGGTTTCAAACAAATATCCACTTCCGATTGCAATGCCTAATGCAACAACTCTGTCATACGCTTTGCCAGTCGCATCTTGGAAGATTGCATAGCTAGAATTCAATCCTCTTCCTTGTAGGAACATTCTTCTTAATGAAGTCCCTGAACCTTTAGGTGCAACTAAGAAAACATCTACGTCTGCGGGAGGAATAATACCAGTTTGTTCTTTATACGTGATACCAAAACCATGTGAAAAATATAATGCTTTACCAGGGGTAAGATGCTTTTTTACAGTTGGCCATAATGCAATTTGTGCAGCATCACTCAATAAATAGCAAATTATAGTGCCTCTTTCAAGGGCTTCTTCTATTTCAAAAAGAGATTCGCCAGGAACAAAACCATCATGTACTGCCTTATCCCAAGATTTTGAATTTTTACGTTGTCCGACAATAACATTTACACCATTTTCTTTTTGGTTAAGTGCTTGTCCAGGGCCCTGTACGCCATATCCGATAACGGCTACTACTTCATTTTTCAACACTTCCTGCGCCTTTGCTAAAGGGAATTCCTCACGAGTAACTACATTTTCTTCAACACCGCCAAAATTTAATTTTGCCATAACTTGATTGTTTAGTTGTTTTTTGTTTGAATTGGGTTTTATTTATAAATCTATAGTTTCTTCTTCTATTCTAGATCGATTAATACTATCGATTCTAGTTGCTGGTTTTGATTGTTCAAATTCTTTGAGTTTTTCATAGAACCCTTTACTGTCTTTGATGATAGCCACTCTTGCACTTCGAACAAATTCAATTAAGCCAAATGGACCAAGTACATTAAGTAGGGTATCGGTTTCTTCACGTTGCCCCGTGGTCTCAAAAATAGTATAATCCTTCCTAATCACCACTGCACGAGCACCATAAGCCCTAAGTAAACGTTCTACTTTTGCTTTTTCAGCAATGGTATCTGTGGGTACTTTATACAAAGCTAACTCTTGCCAAATAATTTCGTCATTAGTATTAAAGTAGGCTTTAAGCACATCTACTTGTTTTTCAATTTGGCGTACCACCTTTCTAACTACTTCCTCAGTCTCATCAATGACTATGGTAAACCGATGTATTCCTTCTACTTCAGAAGGAGAGGTATTTAGGCTCTCGATATTAATTTTTCTACGAGAGAAAATAATAGCAATCCTATTGAGTAGGCCTACCTGATTTTCTGTGTAGATGGTTATTGTAAATTCTTGTTTCATGTTGCTTTATTTTAAACGAATCTCTGAAACACCACATCCTTGAGGTACCATTGGGAATACATTATTTTCCTTGCCAACAAATACTTCAAGTAGGTATGCTCCGTCATGCTCGAGCATTTTTGTTAGTGATTGTTTTAGATCTTCCCTTTTTGAAATTGAATTACCTTCTATACGATAACCTTTTGCAACAGCTACATAATCAGGGCTCTCAATATTTACAAATGAATATCGTTTGTCGTTAAACAACTGTTGCCATTGCCTTACCATGCCAAGAAATCTATTATTCAAGATTAATATTTTTACATTGACATTGTTTTGCATAATGGTTCCAAGTTCTTGAATCGTCATCTGTATTCCACCATCTCCAATTATTGCCACAACAGTCCTTTCAGGAGCGCCATACTTAGCACCAATAGCTGCTGGTAATGCAAACCCCATGGTACCAAGGCCTCCAGAGGTGATATTGCTTTTTGACTGATTGAATTTTGCATAACGACATGCTACCATCTGATGTTGGCCAACATCCGTTACTATAATTGCATTGCCTTTCGTGATTTCATTTAATTGATCAATTACTTCGCCCATTGTCATATGTTCAGACGTTGGGTGCATCTCATCATGTATAACCGCTTCAATTTCCTTTTCATTACAATCCTTGAACTTGTTTGTCCAATTGTCATGTTGTTTCAAGTCAATTAATTCTGTAATCATGGGAAGGGTTTCTTTGCAATCACCCCAAACTGGAATATCGGCTTTGATGTTTTTGTCAATTTCAGATGGATCTATATCTAGGTGGATCACCTTGGCTTGTTTCGCATATCTGTCTAATCTTCCCGTTACTCGATCATCAAATCTCATTCCAACAGCAATCAAAACATCACATTCATTGGTAAGCACATTTGGACCATAGTTTCCATGCATTCCAAGCATGCCCACATTGAGTGGGTGATCGGTTTCAAGAGCACTCAATCCCAGGATAGTCCATGCAGCAGGTAGTCCACCTTTTTCAATAAATGCTTTAAATTCTGCTTCAGCTTCACCAAGAATTACTCCTTGTCCAAAAATTACAAATGGTCGCTCCGCTTTGTTTATCATTTCAGCCGCCGCCTCAATATATTCTTTTCTAATATTTGGTTTTGGTCTGTAACTGCGTATGTGATTACAGTAGGTGTAGCCAGAGTAATTAAATTTTTGAATCTGTGCATTTTTGGAAATATCAATCAATACAGGACCAGGTCTTCCACTTTTTGCAATATAAAACGCTTTTGCAAGTACACTAGGAATCTCATTGGCATCGGTAATTTGATGATTCCATTTAGTAACTGGTGTTGTTATATTAATAACGTCAGTTTCTTGGAAAGCATCAGTGCCTAATAAATGCGCAAATACTTGTCCTGTGATACAAACCAATGGGGTAGAATCAATCATTGCATCGGCTAAACCAGTAACAAGATTTGTTGCACCAGGCCCACTAGTTGCAAACACAACACCCACTTTGCCAGATGACCTCGCATAGCCTTGTCCTGCATGAATCCCACCTTGTTCATGTCTAACAAGTATATGTTCTAATTTATCATTGTAGTCATACAATGCATCATAGATGGGCATAATTGCACCTCCAGGATATCCAAATATTATATCAACATTTTCTGCAATCAATGCCTTTAATACAGCTTCGCTTCCAGTAATGTCAATTGATTCCTGAACAGTCGTTTTTTGGTCTTGTATAGTTTCTATTTGCATAGACTAAATATTATTTATCAGTTACACAACCCTCTGCTGCGGTGGTTACATACTTTGCATATTTATATAAAATACCTTTTGTAGCAGCTAAAGGTGGTTGTTTCCAATTTTTTCTTCTTTCGCTTAATACTTCTTCAGAAAGCATAACATTTAACGTGTTTGCGGAGGCGTCAATCTCAATCGTATCGCCATCAACAATCAAAGAAATATTACCGCCATCAAAGGATTCAGGCGTAATATGTCCTACAACAAATCCATGAGTACCTCCACTGAATCTGCCATCTGTAATCAAGGCAACATCCTTGCCTAGTCCTGCACCAATGATTGCTGAAGTTGGTTTCAACATCTCAGGCATACCTGGTGCTCCACGTGGACCAACATATCTGATAACAACAACATCACCTTTTTTTACACGGCCACTGCTGATGCCTTCAATAAGTTCTTTTTCGCCATTGAAAACTTTGGCAGGGCCAACAAATTTTTCACCTTCTTTACCGCTGATCTTTGCAACACTTCCACCTTGAGCAATATTTCCGTAAAGGATTTGCAAGTGTCCTGTTGCCTTAAACGGATTTTCAATCGGGCGGATGATCTGTTGTTTTTCAAATTCAATGTCAGGCACAGAAGCTAAATTTTCAGCCATTGTTTTTCCAGTAACCGTCATGCAATCTCCATGAATTAATCCTTTTGATAGGAGGTATTTAAGCACCATTGGAATTCCGCCAATATTATGTAAATCTTCCATAAGGTATTTACCACTAGGCTTAAAATCTGCAATGACTGGAATTTTATCACTAGTCGCTTGAACATCATCTTGTGTAAGGGTCAGGCCAACACTATGTGCCATCGCAATAAGATGAAGAACAGCATTGGTTGAACCACCAAGTGTAACCACAACGGTAAGGGCATTTTCAAATGCCTTTTTGGTCATGATATCAGAAGGTTTGATATCTTTTTCAAGTAAAACACGTATTGCTTTTCCGGCTTCTATACATTCACTTTTTTTAGCGTCACTCAATGCCGGGTTTGATGAAGAATAGGGTAGACTCATTCCTAATGCTTCTATGGCAGAAGACATGGTGTTGGCGGTATACATTCCACCACATGCCCCTGCACCCGGACAAGAATGCATAACGATTCCTTTAAAGTCTGCTTCATCCAATTCTCCAGCAATTTTTTTACCTAATGCTTCGAATGCGGATACAATATTTAAGTCTTCTCCTTTATAATGTCCAGGAGCAATAGTGCCTCCATAAACCATAATAGAAGGTCTATTTAATCGTCCCATAGCCATAATGGATCCCGGCATATTTTTATCGCATCCTGGTACTGCAATCAAGCCATCATAGTATTGTGCACCACAAACAGTTTCGATTGAATCGGCAATAACATCACGACTAACTAATGAGTAACGCATACCATCAGTACCATTAGACATCCCATCACTTACACCAATGGTGTGAAAAGTAAGTCCAACAAGATCATTTTCCCAAATACTTTTTTTAATGATAGCCGATAAATCATTCAAGTGCATATTGCATGTGTTCCCATCATATCCCATACTAGCAACACCTACTTGTGCTTTAGCTAGATCCTCGTCTGTAAGACCAATCCCATAAAACATGGCTTGTGCAGCAGGTTGTGTAGGATCTTGAGTTATGGTTTTGCTGTATTTATTCAATTCATTCATGGTAAGTTATTTAGTTGATCTTTATTTCCTTTATTAAAAAGAATTTGGGTTGATAGGGTTATGATTATGCAATTAAAGAATCTTGATATTGTTTTGCTAGCCTTCGTAAATTTTCATCTTCAACTTCTTTCAAGGTATCGGCCATTTTTAAAAACTGATCATACAATGTATCAATGTCATTTCTATTAAATTCAAATCCTAAATTTTTGAATCGATAAGCGAGTGC
>CANKGM010000154.1 GCA_947481355.1 Chitinophagaceae bacterium | reverse complement strand
CAGCACACGAAACAACCAGCGTATTGAAAATTCTCCATTGAAGGTGGAAGTTATTGGCCGTGAAGAAATGGATGAAGAAAATAGCATAAAGCCAGCAAGCATTGCCAGCATTCTTGGCGACATTAGTGGCGTGCAAATTCAACAAAGCAGCGCAGTAAGTGGAAATGCAAATATCAGAATACAAGGTCTTGAAGGTCGATATACCCAAATACTACGAGATGGGTTGCCACTCTATGAAGGATTCAGTGGAGGCTTTGGCATTTTATCGATTCCACCTATTGATCTAAAACAAGTTGAATTAATCAAGGGATCTGCTTCAACGCTGTATGGTGGTGGGGCAATTGCCGGACTCGTTAATATCATTTCTCGAAAACCAACAGAAAAACAACAAAGCACATTTACCATCAACAGATCATCATTAAAAGAATCAAATATCAATAGTTTCATATCTAAAAAATATAAGCAAGTTGGCTATACATTTTATGCTGGCTATACTGCACAAAAAGAAGTAGATGTAAACAAAGACGGACTGTCTGATCTGCCACAATTGGAATCATTTGTAGTACACCCTCGACTATTTTTTTACCCTACCAAAAAAACAAACATCACCCTAGGATATAGCGGAACTATTGAAAAGAGAAAAGGAGGCGATATGCTTGTGCTGGCAGGAAAACCTGACCAAGTTCATCAATACATAGAAAACAATAACAATACACGTCATACTGGCGAGCTATTCATTGACCATACCCTTCATGGAAAAACAAAACTTGAATTTAAAAGTAGCATTAGCTCATTTGACAGAACCATTCAATCCAATACCATTTTAATAAATGGAAATCAAGTGAATCGATTTTCAGAGCTATCACTCTTTGCTCCATACGAAAAAGGTAGTTTAGTAGCAGGCATCAATTCTGTAGGAGATGAATTTAAAAAAATTAGCTCCTCTACAAGCATTCCACTCAGTAATTTCAGCAATCAAACAATTGGATTCTTTGTACAAAATACGTTCAACATTAACGAACAGAGTATCTTGGAAGCAGGTATACGTGAAGACATTCACAATCATTATGGTAACTTTTTTCTACCAAGAATATCGATGTTCCATCGATTCAATGAACATTGGGCATCAAGAGGTGGTGTTGGATATGGATATAAAGCGCCTAATGTTATCTCATCTCAAATTCAAGACTTACCTCTCGAAAAAATATTACCCCTCTCGAATAATATAAAAGCGGAACGATCTGTGGGCTTTAACATAGAATTAAACTACAAGAAAGAATGGAATGATGGAAATAGCTTTTTTATAAACCATGCTTTTTTTGTTACACAAGTTTCCAATCCAATAATTAGCTCGATATATCCCACCGATGTGGTTGATCAATATATCTTTTTTAGCAATGCAATAAAACCAATTCTCACCAGAGGATTTGATACGTATATTCAAACCACACTGAATCAATGGGAAATATACCTCGGCTATACTTTCACCATTGCAGAAAGAAAATACCTCAGCTCAAATCAATTCATGCCACTGACTCCAAAAAACAGAATGGCCTTTACACTCTTACGTGCTTTTGAAGAAAAAGGTTGGCGAGTTGGAATTGAAGCCTCATACAACGGAAGACAGATACGCTTTGATGAAACCAAGACACCTGGCTATTTATTTACTGCGGCTATGATTGAGAAAAAATTAAATGAAAAGGTGAAGTTTGTTCTCAATGGAGAAAACTTATTTGATTATAGACAAAGTCGAATCGAACCCATATTCACTGGTAGTATTACCAATCCTTCCTTCAAAGAATTATGGGCTCCTATTGATGGAAGGGTAATTAATCTAGCGATGTTTATTAAACTCTAGAGATCTTAATTACTTATTGTAATATTCCCACACCAACTTCGACAATGACCGGGTAAGTTCCCAGGCTTCATTTCCGTGTTCCCAACTTTGGTCTTTATTATTTTTTGTAAATACACTCAAAATATAAGGATGCTTCCCTTTAACATAAAGAACTTCACTTCGGCTTGCATCAACAGCCCCACTTTTTGCAGCAACATAAATATCAGGGGGGATAGCTGATAGTGCTTCTTCATCCCAATACTGTCTGCCCATGATGCGGAGCATCCGATTACATACTTCACGACTGATGATCTTTCCGTTAACGATATCTTCATATATCTGAGCCATTTCAATTGGCGTAGTTTGTCCCCACCCATATTCAGTCCTATTGGCTTCCCTTCCCGGTGTTCTGCTATTCACTCGAGTATGGGTATACCCTAGGCTATCCAACAAAGCATTGATCACAGTACCCGTTCCGGCAACCCGTTGCAACCATAAACTGCCTGTATTGTCTGATATAGTGATCATTAACATCATAACCTTGCTCAGTTCAATATGAGTTTCGGGCTTCAAGTAGGCCACAATATCTTCCCCTGGATCATAATTCAATGTATCATACCAAGTAAGCTTTTGATGATAATCGAGCTCCTTGTTATTGATCTTATTCATAATCCCAATTAAGATGGGAACCTTTACAATGCTAGCGGTTGGAAAGCTTGTCTCTGCATTAACCGCAACTGTTTTACCTGATTTTAATTCTTTGATGAAGACACCAATTTCTCCTTGATGACCTTTAATTAAGTTTTCAACTTTAACTTGTAGGCGATGATCTATTTTTTGAGCATTCATCGTTACAGACATCAACAAGAGGCTGTATAAAAGAAGATAACGTTTCATCGGTTTGTATTTTATCCCGTTAAGGTACATCAGTATAAAAAATGTACAAAGAAAATTTATAAGTCAGATTGAAGGAGTAAATTGCTTCTTCACATTGAGAAACGTTTGACAATTTTATTCATATAACATGAGATACGTATTTATCACACTCTTTCTTTGCACCAATATAGTTTTAGGATTTACACAAGATCAGAAAATTCGCATTGCATGCGTGGGAAATAGCATCACGTATGGGTCAACCGTCATAAATCGAGAAAAAAATGCTTACCCTATGCAATTACAAGCATTGCTAGGTGATCAGTTTCAGGTGAAAAACTTTGGAGTGAGTGGCGCTACTTTATTGAAAAAGGGGAATAAGCCTTATTGGAATGAATCTGCTTATAAAGAAGCTTTAGCATATAAACCCAACGTTGTTATAATCAAACTAGGAACAAACGATAGTAAATTAATTAATAGACCATTCTATGGTGAATTTGAAGAAAATTACAAAGAGCTCATTGAATCATTCAAAAAACAAAATGCAAAAGCACGAATCATTTTACTTCTTCCCCTACCTTCTTTTGCAGAAGATAGCAATAGCATTTATGAACCCATCATCAAACAAGAAATAATACCATTTACTAAAGAGGTGGCTTTTCAAACTAAAGCCGAGCTAATTGACTTGCACTCTTTATTCATCGATAGAGAAGATCTTTTTTCGGATAAAATTCACCCAACTTCTCTTGGCGCAACGTTGATAGCAAAGAGACTCTATGAAACCATTACATTAAAAGAAGTCAGTAATAAAAATATTTTTAACTACATCAAAGAAGATAAAACCATTTCTTCTTTCCATGGATTTGAATGTGCCGATTTTACATTCAATGGTCGTGCATGTAAAATAGTCAAACCCAAAAAAGCAGCAGACGGTTTGCCATGGATATGGCGTGCTCGCTTTTGGGGGCATGAGCCACAAACGGATGTCGCTCTGCTCGAAAGAGGATTTCATGTAGTATACTGTGATGTGGCAGAACTATTTGGCAACAAAGAAGCCATTTCATTATGGAATAACTTTTATGCATACATGCAAAAATTTGGATTAGCAAAAAAAGTGGCACTAGAAGGGATGAGCAGAGGAGGAATGTATATCTACAATTGGGCTTTGGAAAATCCATCAAAAGTGTCCTGCATCTATGCTGATGCACCTGTATTGGATTTGAAAAGCTGGCCAGGTGGCAAAGGCAAAAGTCCAGGAAGTCCTTCAGATTGGGAAATAGCAAAAAAAGATTTCAGTCTAACTGAAGAAGAAGCAATGAGCGCAAAAATAAACCCAGTCGACCATGCGCAAAAAATTGCAACGCTTGGTATACCGATGTTGCATGTAGTGGGTGATGCAGATGACGTAGTGCCTATTGAAGAAAATACAACTCTATTTGAAAAACATATCAAAGAACATGGTGGAGACATTATCGTAATCCACAAACCCGGAATTGGACATCATCCACATAGCCTCGCAAATCCAACTCCGATTGTTGATTTTATTTTGAAGGCAACTGGATATAGAACAACCTTTGCTATAATTCCAACACCCGGCTCAGAATATCGATCAGGGGCAGGATGGAAAGAAGGAACAGATTGGTGGTCTAACAACGACAACATCAATCAACTACTTGACGAAAGTAAAAACATAGATATTGTATTTATAGGCAACTCCATCACTCAAGGAATTGTTGGCCATCGCTCTAACCTCACCTATAGTCCGGGTTTGGCTGCGTTTGATTCAGTATATAAAAAATATACATGGGAATGTGCTGGAATATCTGGAGATCGTACGCAACATATTTTATGGAGACTACAACATGGGAGTTATGCTAAAGCCAATCCAAAACTTGTGGTGCTAACAATTGGCGTAAACAATTTTGCAGATGACTCTGGTGAAGAAGTTGCCTTAGGTATTCACCAAATCCTTGATTGGATGAAAGTGAACATGCCGAATACAAAGATTGTATTGATAGGCCCATTACCTGCAGGCTTGAAGAAAGATGATATGCTTCGGTTTAAATATGAAAAGACACAGTCTATCATTCAACAAGAGCATGATGCAAAACAGGTTTTCTATTTGCCTCTTGCAAAAAAATTCATAAAAGAAAATGGTGAACTTGATTTAACCTTATGTTCTGGGGATGGAATTCACTTTATTACAAAAGGATATGAAGTATGGGCTTCATCCATGGCAGAATTGATTAATACCATCCTTCCAAAATAAGTTTAATAACTATTCAAGAATTTTAACAACCCTAGTCAACTTACCATCCCCATTAATTCCTTCCAATACCACTTGGAATTTTTTACTGATGTCGTTGTTGAAAAATTGAACACGAAAACGTGGACTCTTTTTATTAGTAATAATATAGGGATTCCAATATAAGGTTGTGCGAATATCTGTGTCCGCTAGCTCATTCGGATTATCATATTGAGGATTATAAAATTCTTTAAATTTAGTATACCCAGTAATGATGGTATTCAACATTCCAAGGTTGCTTGTAGAACTTTGATTTACATCTCCTCCACGACGTGTATAAATAGCAATAGCACCACCAGTTCCTCCACCCATTGAACCAAAAAATGGGGGCCTAAATACTTTCACCATGGCAATATCCTTAACCGATATAGACTGCACGGCATCAATGCTTGAATTCATCTCATTTAGGAAAAGATCTGGTGTTGAACCGCGCCAGCTAAGGGTAATATTTGCTCCGCTACCCGAGATTGATAATCCGGCTACCTTACCTTG
>CANKGM010000153.1 GCA_947481355.1 Chitinophagaceae bacterium | reverse complement strand
TTAGCACATAGGTATTCTAAAAATGATGCAGCACCTGAACCGCTGATTTCAATTTTTGAAAATGATGATTCATCGTAGATCCCAATTTTATTTCTCGTTGCAAGTGCTTCTGTAACAATTGCCGTGTTCCAGTTTTTACCTGCCCAACCAGCTGGTCTTAATGTTTCATACGAATTGTCCTCATTCGATGTATAATAATTTACGCGTTCCCATCCCGACTTTTCCCCAAATACAGCATTATGTTCTTTGTGCCAATCGTAAACCGAACTCATCTTCAACGGTCTACCTGCTTTTCGATCATCTCCTGGATAACGAATGTCATAGTATGACTCATAATTTTCTACAACCTTAGCTAGTGTGTAGGAGGTTGATTGATATTGAGGTCCAAATCTCCTGATATCCATTTCCCAAAGATCCATGGTTGGGGAACCATCTAAAAGCCATGCTGCCATTTCACGTCCAACACCGCCCGCTGCGGCAATACCATGTGCACAAAATCCAGCGGCCACGAAAAATCCTTTGACGGAAGATTCGCCCATACAAAACTCATTATCTGGAGTAAAGGCCTCAGGACCGTTGATTATTTTTCGAATCGGGGCATGTTCCATAGCAGGTACTCGCATTGCAGAGTTTACCGCAATTTCTTCCAACCTGCTCCAATCTTCTGTCAACAGCTTACCATTGAAATCATATGGAACTTGATCCAGTAATTCATCATTCAAGAATGCTGGTGCGGATTGCCTTTCATACCCACCCATAACAAGCCCTGCACCATCTTCACGATAGTATACTAAATTATCTGGATCACGCAATGTTGGTAGATGTGGAGTATTCTTATCTACTTCACGAAATGCTGTAGTAACAAGGTATTGATGACTCATTGGAATAATTGGAATTCGAACCCCAACCATCCTTCCTATTTCTGGAGTATAAAGTCCAGCAGCTGCTACAACTTTATTTGTCTCTATGATTCCTTTATCTGTAGTAACAGAAACGACATGATTATCTTTTGTATTGATTGCAAGAACGCGGGTTTGTTGGAATACTTTTACTCCCATTCTTTTTGCTTCATTTGCTAATGAATTACAAAGTAGACTTGGGTCCAAGTATCCGTCTGTTGCCAAATAGGTTGCGGCTAATACATGTTCAGTAGACATCAATGGAAAAAGGTCTTGTGCTTCTTTTGGTGAAATTTCTTCTAAGGGAAGTCCAAACGTTTTCGCCCAACCAACTTGTTTCTTAAGCTCTTGCACACGTTCAGGTGTACATGCCAATCTTATACCGCCACATTCTACCCAGCCTGGATCAGTATCTGGGTTACTTGCTAGTTTTCTATATAAAGAAGCACTATACATCATCATAGATGTTAGTGATACGGACCCTCTTAATTGTCCTACTAATCCTGCAGAGTGAAACGTTGATCCACTTGTAAGTTCGCCTCTCTCTAAAATCACTACATCGGTTTCTCCTCTTTCTGCAAGATGATAAGCGATAGAAGCACCAGCTACACCACCTCCAATAATGACAATCTTTGCGCGTTCAGGTAAATTATTCATGCGTTAAATTTATTTAAGTTTTTTTAGTATTTCAGTATAAATTTCTCCTTTCAACTCAGGAAGAACTGAGTGCCACTTTTTCATTCCCCAGGATTTGTAGTCAAACGCTATGGACGAATTTGCATCTTGTATAGAAGCCCACAAAACCCATCCGTATCGTGCAATAATCGACCATGCCTTGGCACGAGCAATTTTCTGTATGATGTTCTCTTCCCAATAGTGGAGGCATAATTCATTTAATTGTTCATCATTCAATCCGACCTCATGAGCAAAATTTCCAATTTCAAATGATGCTTCATTCTGTCCAGCATATTCGTAATCAATAATCCATATTTTATTGCCATCATCCATTAAGTTTTCTGCTAGAAGATCGTTATTGCAAGGCACTTTAGACTCAGGATTTCCGTCAATGAGTTCTTCTAGTTTTTCTATATAGGGTAAGTATTCAAGGTATTGATCAGGAAGAAAATAGCCAGTATTTATTACTGTTTCAAGGTATTTTTTTCTGATTGAAGGAAAATGAAATTCTCCCTGAAAAGAAGGACCTGAATGCAATGTGGTTAATGCATTTGCAATTCGAGGAATAAGGGATGGTTGATGTTGAATATCATGGGCACATAATGTTTTAGCATCTATCCATTTAATGATTAGTATATTTTTATCTACTATTCTATTAACGACCTCTGCACCTACTCCTGCTTGATGTGCTCTTATACTATTAATGTATTCGTTCTCTCGATCTATCCCTAGTGTAGTGGATGATGGATCACTTAGCCTTAATACATAAGAATCATGTTCTGTTACTATTTTAAAATTGATATTAGTTAAGCCCCCTTCCAGCTTATGTATGCTTTTGATGTCTGTGAGAGAGGGCACGTCAGACTTTATGGAATTCAGTATTTCTTCATAAGGCATAGAGGACATCCGATTCAATCTTTAATTCAAAGTTGATTTATGCATAAAACAAGAACAAATCAGCGGTGGCTGATTTGTTCTTGTTAATTAAGGCGTTTATTTCAAAAAAGGAAACTCTTATAAGCTCCAGCCAGCTCTGTAAGTACGTTTTACAAATTGGTTGGCCTCATCGAAGTTGGTAATCTTCATATTCGGACCGTCCCAAAGTAATTTGATATTACGTCCAGGGTATTCTGTATCATCACCTACTTTCTTTTGAAGGTCATAACTGCGTATAGCAAGATTTCCCATCAACACACTTTCAGTTAGTGGACCAGCAATGTCAAAGTTAGAACTCAAGTTATTTGCTTTTTCACTTCCATATCCTGCAATTGCACCTTCAACCCAAGCGGCATAGTGACCTTCAGACCCGTCTTTAACACGTGCAATCTTTTGAGGTACATTTACTTCTTTTGAACGTGAAGTTGGTAGCAATGTTGGGTCAACACCATAGGTGCCTGCCATCATTTTTCCTTTTGTTCCGTAGAATAGGATGCCATTACCACCATCGCCCATTTGTTCATTTGGTTCAAGTTCTTCTGGTCTTGTTGGTTGAATACCACCATCCATCCAATGCAATTCTACATCTGGCTTGCCATTTTTTCCTTTGAATCGGAGCGTAATGTGAGAAGCTATCGGACCACTTTCAGGGAAATAACCTGCGTTCCAGTTTTCGATGTATCTATTTGCTACGCTACATTCTGCACTGATAGGATAGCCTAAATCTAATACTGCAAATGCTGGAGCCATGATATGACAAGCCATATCTCCTAATGCACCTGTTCCGTAATCCCACCATCCACGCCAGTTAAATGGAAGTACTCCTTCAAAATATTCTTTCTTTGGAGCAGTACCTAACCAAAGATCAAAATCTAAGCCAGCAGGAATAGAAGAAATCGTTCCTGGTCTGCCTACACCTTGTGGCCAAATTGGTCTGTCTGTATAACAATATATAGTATGAACATCTCCAATGGTTCCTGCGTTGTACCAATCTTGTAATTGTCTTACACCATCACCTGATGCACCTTGGTTTCCCATTTGGGTAACCACTTTGTAACGGTGTGCTGCTTCAGTTAATTTTCTAGCTTCATAAATATCATGTGTAAGGGGCTTTTGAACATAAACATGTTTGTTCAATTGCATAGCAGCCATAGCCGCTACAGCATGTGTATGATCTGGTGTTGAAACAGACACCGCATCGATGTGTTTCCCTTCCACTTGAAGCATTTCACGAAAGTCTTTGTAGTATTTGGCTTTAGGGAATTTTTTTCTAGTTTCAACAGTTTGACGATCGTCTACATCACATAGAAATCCTATTTCGGCTTTCCCACTTTTGTAGAAATGGGCAACATCATCTGCACCTTTTCCACCTGCACCAATAGCAGCAATAACTAATTTGTCGCTTGGAGAAGTAAACCCTCTACCTAACACATGCCTCGGCACGATAAAAAATCCTGCGGCACTCAAAGCAGTGTTTTGAATAAACTTCCTGCGTGAGTTGTCTGTGACTTTCTTTTTGTTCATGATAATTTAATTTTTTTCAGAAAAGTTTCTAGATTTTTAGTCAGAATACACGTAGCATTTCTGTACCTAAAAAACACTGAAACAAGATATAAAATTATTCGTTATTTGAGGGGGTTATTTTTTCACATTTTAATTGTGAATTGGCGCGCCATTATTTTCTCGTCAATTTAAAATTCCTGTAGTAATTTGTTGTGAATAACTATGGATATGGAAAACAATATCTCTCGTCAAGACTTTATGAAACAAACTGCATTTGCAGGTGCTGCATTATTACTTTCTTCTTTAGAGGGCTATGCCTCAGAAATAAAATCAGCTAAACTTCGTGTAGCCATTATCGGATGTGGAAGCGTGAGTAATCGTTACATTCCCCATCTACAGACCTCTTCTTTGATTGAGATTGTTAGTCTATGTGATATTAAATACGATCGAGCGGTTGAACAAAATAAGCAGTATAAGGTAAATGCTGAAACCTATCCCAATATTGATAGCATGTTGGCGGGTGTTCCGTTTGACATGATGATTACATTAACAAACATGCAGGTGCATGGAGAACTCAATAAAAAAGCGCTAACTGCAGGCAAGCATGTATGGAGTGAAAAGCCCATGGCAAACACCTATGCGGAGGGTAAGGCTTTATTAGGTCTTGCCAAGCAGAAGAACCTTCGTTTGTGGGGCGCTCCTGCAGTAGTGAATAGCCCACAGTTTGTCTTCATGAGCAAATGTATTCAAGAAGGGAAATTAGGCAGGGTAGCTAGTGCACATGGACAGTATGGCCATACTGGTCCTACCTGGTCGGCATTTTTTTATGAAAAAGGGGGAGGTAGTATGCCAGATCTAGGGGTTTATAATATTGCAACCCTTACCGGGTTATTGGGTCCTGCGAAGTCGGTTATGGCTATGACGAGCATAGTTAATCCAGAGCGTACAGTGGACGACAAAGGGTTGATAAAAGTGGAGGCAGAAGATAATGCCCATATTTTATTAGAACATGATAAGGGGGTAATAAGCCATATTATGTGTGGGTTTAATTATTTTGATCCACATGGCCATGAAGCAAAGGGGCAGGAACTTCATTCTATTCAGGTATATGGTGATAAAGCGAATATGAGGTTGATTGGATATGATTGGGAAACGAATGGTGTTTACTTAGATGATTCATGGGATGAGCCAGGACGGCTATATGAACAGGAGTCTGGAGGATATATGTGGCAGGAGGGTGCAACTCGTGTTGGTGAATCCTTGGTTACTCATGTTGAGCCCCGCATACATGTGGAACATGCATTGCATGTGCTTGAAATTATTGAAGCTTCTAGAGTATCTTCGTCAACAGGTAGAAAAATACCATTGAAGTCAAGATTTCCTTGGCCGATGGTTTAGCGTTCAGCGCCAAGCGACTAAGGAGGCAAGGGGCAATAGGCAATAGGCAATAGAGCGTTAAGCGTCCAGCGTCCAGCGTTCAGCGTCCAGCGTCCAGCGTCCAGC
>CANKGM010000152.1 GCA_947481355.1 Chitinophagaceae bacterium | reverse complement strand
TTGATCGTTTCATCCAGCCTGTCCACTTATGTACGCTTGGGCCGATTTTATAAAAGAGTAGCAGCTCTCCGCCGGGCACTTGATAGAGCACGGGGTTATAGCAAGCATATCGTGTTTTTTCATCGATGAAACCATCCGCCGCTAATGCAGGTTCTGACCATTTGCCACTTATTTTGATACTCGTATAAATATTTACATCATAATAGCCTTCTCTTGTTCCACCAAACCAAGCGGCCATTAATCCTTTGGGCGTTTCAGTTAGTGTTGTAGCATGGCATTCTGGGAATGATGCCGTATCATAGATGAATTCGTCGATGATAATATTTTTCCTATTGGTGGATGAATAGCTGATATTATTTTGTGCCTCAGCTGAACAAAAAATAAGTATAAATAGAATAGCAATAAGATTTTTCATACTTCAAGATAATGATAATATGGAATGAATTGATATAGTTCTATATGGTGCATTCTAAATACTTTCCTTCTTGTAATGATTTCCATTTAATAATCATGTCTCCAAAATCCTTTCTCAACGCTTCAATATTTATTTGTTTGAGTAACTCCGATGACACGCTCTTCTCAACAAAAATTTCTTTTATTGTTTTTTCAATGTTTTCAAATCTAATTTTTGCATCATGTTGCATAATTCCTGCAATGATTTCAATAGCAATGGCATCATCTGTAAGGTTAATGGGTAAGAGCTCTTTCGGTCTATCTGCTCGTTCACTTTCAAAGTCTTGTATATCAAATCCTTTTTTCAACAGACCATAAAAAGCAGATTCGGTTTTTGTAGCGCTCTCTAAGAGATAGTGCAACATATCATGGTAAATCATTCCTGGTTGTACCTTGCACCAAGTCATACTTCCATCATCACGGGTGCATTCGAGGATATCTTTATCTGCCTCTTTTTTAAATTTGATTTTCATGCTGAATTAGATATTGATCACCAGCACTGGTATCTTCAACTCATGACGAACCGCCTCAACAGTATGTCCATAAACGACATCTTTCAGCCCTGTATGTCCGTGTGCACCAATCACAAGGATTTCTGCATTATTTTCTTTGACCAACTTTACAATCTCTTTAACCCGTCCATCAAAACCGAGTAGCCCTTTTGCGTCAAATCCTTTTTCAATTAAATCAGTTACATAGCCATTCATACGTTCAGCATCTTTCCGTGTTTCTAAGTCATCCGTTTCATTACCAATGATTCTTGTAGCAGGACTTTCCACAACATGAATCAAAATATATTCACTGTCTTGCTTTCCTTGGCCTAGCGCATGGGATATAAGTTTATAGTCATTTTGACTGAAGTCAAGTGCCACTGCAATTTTTTTATAACTTGGGATATCGATTTGATCAATTTTAATTGCCTCTGGGTGGAACTTAGCAGTTTCTCCTTGTTTCTTATGTAGAATTGGGTATAGGATAGCTATAAGCAAGAGCACTACATATAAGATGCATCCTACTATAATGACGGCTTTCCACAAAATTGAATCTGATGTTCTGAAAAAATTCATTGCTTGGTCTGTCACCATGTGTAAGTTCAAATACACTAAAACAGCTGTCACCAAGCAAGCTAGAAAAATGATAAGGGGTTTGATCACGAAGATGCCCATCGTTTTTTTATCACTAGTAAAATGAATAAGTGGTATGATAGCAAAACCCAGTTGAAGGCTCAATACAACTTGACTTAGGATTAGAAGGTTGTCAATATTTTGTTCTCCATTAATTAAAATAACTAATACTGCAGGAACGATTGCAATCAATCGCGTCATCAATCTCCTGACCAATGGATTGATTCTGAGTTGAAGGTAGCCTTCCATGATAATTTGTCCAGCTAAGGTCCCTGTTACGGTGGAGCTTTGTCCTGATGCAATTAATGCAATGGCAAATAAGGTCGGAGCTAATTTTGTGCCCAGCATGGGTTCAAGTAAACGGTGTGCTTCTTTAATTTCTGCGACTTCAGTCAATCCGGTTTTGAAAAAAACTGTGGCAGCAAGAATAAGAATAAAGGCATTTACGAAAAAAGCCAAATTTAATGCTATGGCGCTATCAATGAAGTTTAGTTTCAGCATCCGCTTAATGCCTTCATTATCTCTTTTTATTTTTCGGGTTTGTACTAAGGCTGAATGCAAATAAAGATTGTGTGGCATTACTGTTGCCCCAATAATTCCTATGGCAATATAGAGTGCTTCATTATTTGGGAGGCTTGGAATAAATCCTTTCACCACTTCACCCATATCGGGTTTAGCCATCAAAATTTCTGCTAGAAAGCTGCAACCAATAATGGCGACAAGACTTATAATGAAAGCTTCCATTTTTCGAATGCCAAATCGTTGTAGGAATAAAAACAAGAATGTGTCCAGTACGGTTAATGCAACACCCCATATGAGTGGAAGTCCTGTCAACAATTGAATGCCTATTGCCATACCTAAAATCTCTGCTAAGTCGGTCGCAGCAATTGCGACTTCTGCAAGGATATAAAAGGCAAGGTTGATGTATCTTGGATAAGTTTCTCGATTTGCTTGTGCAAGGTCACGGCCACGAACAATACCCAATCGGGCCGACATACTTTGTAAAAGCAGTGCCATCATATTGCTCATCAGCAATACCCATATTAAAGTATAACCAAATTTGCTACCTCCTGCTAGGTCCGTTGCCCAATTGCCTGGGTCCATGTAGCCAACGCTAACAAGATATGCTGGGCCAAAAAAAGCAAGAACCCTTCGCCACCCTTTTTGTTTTCGGGTGTCGACGCTTTGGTTTACCTCTCCAAGCGAGCTGAATTCAGTATGGTTTCTACTGTTCATGTATTGTTCTACGAAGCTAATTTAAATTAATTAGACGAGAGGCATCCGCTATCATGTGAGAGAAAATCCATACAGCAGGAAGTTTAAAATAATTTATTACACCATCAATACAGTAAGCATTTCATAGGTCTCTTGAAATCGGAGATAAATGAAGACTTATGTTTTTAATCTTAGTCTAATTATTCAAATCTGCATTTAAGTTGTATGTTTAAGGTGTATAAAACGAAAATTCTAGGAATTTTTCAACTAATTATATCATTATAGAATGTTAATTGCCATACATGAAATCGTCAAAAAATTATAAATGGATTGTAGTCGCCTTATTATGGGGCGTTGCGTTGCTTAATTATATGGATAGGCAGATGATTTCTACCATGAGACCTGCCATGCAAATGGATATAGAAGAGTTGAAGCAGGCTACTAATTTCGGGCATTTAATGGCGGTATTTCTATGGGTATATGCCCTGATGAGTTCATTCTCAGGAATTATTGCTGACCGCTTCAATAGAAAATGGTTAATCCTCGGAAGCCTTTTTGTGTGGTCTGCGGTTACATTGACAATGGGCTATGCCGAAACATTTGATCAACTATATTGGTTACGCGCATTGATGGGATTTAGTGAAGCGTTATATATTCCGGCTGGGCTTTCACTCATTGCGGATTATCATGATGACAAAACACGTTCATTTGCTGTTGGCTTGCATATGACAGGATTATATATGGGTCAAGCATTAGGTGGTTTTGGTTCTGTGATTTCTAGCTTGATGTCTTGGCAAGAAACATTCATTATTTTTGGAAGTATTGGCTTGTTTTATGCGGTTATTTTATTGCTTTTTTTAAAAGAAAAAAAGGATGGATATGGGCCTGATGCAAAACATATTGTGCGAGGTTCAAATTTCATAGGAACCTTGATAGGACTAAAAAAATTATTATCTAGTTTTTCCTTTTGGATCATTGTCATCTATTTTGCAGTACCTAGTTTACCCGGTTGGGCAATTAAAAATTGGGCGCCAACATTATTTTCAGAAAGCTTGGGTATTGGAATGTCTAAGGCTGGACCAATGGCTACTATTTCTATTGCCATGTCATCATTGATTGGTGTTGTAGTTGGGGGAATTATTTCAGATAGATGGACTCAGAAGAATATTCGTGGGAGGGTTTATACTGGAGTGATTGGTCTGTCGCTGACAATCCCTGCATTACTTCTAATAGGATATGGCCATACGCTTTTGCCTATACTTACAGCAGCACTTTGTTTTGGTTTTGGCTTTGGTATGTTTGATACAAATACCATGCCCATACTCTGTCAATTTGTTCCTCCTAGTCAACGTGCAACTTCATATGGATTTTTAAATACGGTTGGTATAAGTGCAGGGGCAGTCATTACTGACTTTTTAGGGAAGTCTACTGATGAAGGAAATCTTGGAAAACATTTTGCTATCCTTGCTGGTGTGGTTTTGCTTGTGGTTATTATTCAATTACTTTTCCTTCGTCCGAAACTTCAAAAAGCAGATATATAAAATTGGATATAATTTTAAATCAATTATCAATATGAAATCACTTTCAAAATGGCTGAGTATAATTGTGGCGTTGGTGATTCTAAGTATTCCTTTTTTTTATGCACTTTCAGTGTATGATAAATTACCCGAAACCATTGCAACACATTTTGACCTAGAAGGGAAACCTAATGGGTTCGGACCTCGAAGTTCTATTTACCTCGGACCTATAATATTAGGCGTTGTAGGTTTTTTCGTTTTTTTATTGCTTCAAAACATAGCGATTATTGATCCTAAAAAAACTAAAAATGCAGACCCTGCATTGTTTGGGAAAATTGGTTATTTGATGGTCGTTTTCATGTCTGTGCTTGGATTAATTATAGTTTATTCATCTGTTCAACCAGGTAATTTTTTCCTGAAGTATCTTTTTTCGTTGATGGGGTTAATGTTTGCCGCTCTTGGTTATATATTCCCATCCGTTAAGCCTAATTACTTTGTTGGATTCAGGATACCATGGACTTTAGAAAACGAAGACAATTGGAATGCAACTCATAAAATGGCCGGTAAGTGGTGGATGTATGGAGGAATTTTACAAGTTATTTTTGGAGTTTTACTTCCTCCGGAATATGTAATGATTTCATTTTTCATCATCATGGCAATTATGGTTGCAGTACCTACTGGGTTTTCATATCTGTATTTCAAGAAACATAGTGCTTAATTTTTTTCGTACAGTCTATATACTAACCACTAGCGTCTAAGGTCTTTTTATTACTTTTGCTCAAATTTTTCTCATGAAGAGATCTGTTATAACGGGTACTGGTGCCTATATACCAAGTTTAGTGAAAGCGAACAATGATTTTGTAGGCGCTGAATTTTATAGTGAGCAGAATGAACCTATTAATGTTCCTTCAGAAACAATTGTCGAAAAATTTAAAGCAATCACAGGTATTGAAGAAAGACGTTATGCGGAAAGTTCATTGAGTACATCCGATATGGCTGCTCTTGCTTCAAAGGAAGCTATTCAGATGAGTGGAATAGATCCTGAAACCATTGATCAAATTATAGTTGCCCACAACTTCGGAGATATTGTTAAAGGTTCGATCCAGTCTGATGCAGTTCCTGCATTGGCAAGTCGCGTTAAGCATTTATTGGGCATAAAAAATCCTAACTGTATTGCATACGATATTTTATTTGGTTGTCCTGGTTGGTTACAG
>CANKGM010000151.1 GCA_947481355.1 Chitinophagaceae bacterium | reverse complement strand
GGCAAAGGTAGTAATTAATGATTAAAAAAAGGCATTCAGTTCGAATTTTAGTAATTTTGATTTAGATGGATGCAATAGAAAATATTATCCAGCAACCAGCCTATAGCCTAAACGACGAGCAGGAGAAAAAAGAAATAGTTAGGCGCTATAGGGCATTATTGCGCACATTAAAGCCAAAACTGAAGACGGGAGATAAGGAATTGGTTCGAGCCGCATTCGAAATTGCTGTAGAAGCCCATAAAACGATGCGCCGAAAAAGCGGGGAGCCCTATATTTTTCACCCCTTATCAGTTGCTATGATTTGTGTTGAAGAAATCGGGCTAGGCGTTCGTTCAACCATATGTGCCCTATTGCACGACACTGTTGAGGATACTGATATTACACTCGAAGATATCCAACAAGAATTCGGGTCTGAAATCACTAAGATCATCGATGGACTTACCAAGATATCTACAGTAGTCGACAATAATACTACTCAGCAAGCAGAAAATTTCAGGAAAATATTATTGACGCTTACCGATGATCCACGGGTTATCTTAATCAAACTAGCGGATCGCCTTCATAATATGCGCACCCTCGATAGCATGAAGCGCGAAAAGCAATTGAAGGTGGCTTCAGAAACGGTGTATGTATATGCCCCATTAGCTCATCGGATGGGTTTATACACCGTGAAGACAGAAATGGAAGATCTGTCCATGAAATATTTGGAGCCAGATATCTATCACCAAATTGCTCGTAAACTTTCAGATACAAAGCGCGAGAGGTCTAGGTATATTAATGAATTCATTAAGCCCGTAAAAGAAAGACTAGATAAGTCTGGTTACGAGTACGACATATATGGACGTCCCAAATCAATTCATTCGATTTGGAATAAGATGAAAAAGAAAAATGTTGAATTTGAGGAGGTATATGACCTATTTGCCATCCGAATTATTGTTGATACCAGCTCTGAACTTGAAAAGGAAGCTTGCTGGAAAATATATTCCGTTATTACTGATATGTACAATCCATCCCCTGATCGGTTGAGGGATTGGCTCAGTAATCCAAAGTCAAATGGTTATGAAGCGTTGCATATTACGGTTATGGGTCCTCAAGGTAAATGGGTTGAGGTACAAATTCGGTCAAAACGGATGAACGAAATTGCTGAAAAGGGACTTGCCGCTCACTGGAAATACAAGGAAGGTGGGGCCGATCAGGATCGATTTGATAAGTGGTTCTCCCAAATACGTGAAGTGTTGGGCAACGACGACATTAGCTCAATTGATTTTTTACAAGACTTTACTACGTCATTTCTGGCGGAAGAAATTTATGTATATACGCCAAAGGGGGATGTAAAAATGTTGCCAGTAGGATCAAGTGCATTAGACTTTGCCTTTTCAATTCATAGTGCTATTGGTTCTAAATGTATTGGCGCAAAAGTGAATCATAAGTTAGTCCCAATCAGCTATAAGCTCAAAAGCGGAGATCAGATCGAAATTATTACTTCCAATAAACAGAAACCAAGTGAAGATTGGCTTACTCTAGTCCTTACCGCGAAAGCGAAAAATAAGATCAAGGATTCCCTAAAAGAAGAAAAACGTAAAGTAGCTGAAGAAGGAAAATATATAGCTGAAAAAAAACTAGCTTCTATAGGAGCTTCCTTCTCACAGGCTAACATTGATGAGCTAGTTGTTTTTTATAAACTTCCATCTTCCCTTGAGTTGTTTTATCGAGTAGCGGTAAAATTGATTGATTTAAAAGAGTTGAAAGAATTTTCAGTGGTGGGCGATAAGCTACACCTCATTAAGGTGGTCAAGGTTGAACAGGAATTGATAGATTCTCCAAAACCTAAGCAAGAGAACAAAAAAGATGCAGAATTGATCATATTTGGTGAGAAAAGTGATAAAATCGTTTACGCTTTAGCAAATTGTTGTACCCCAATACCCGGCGATGATGTATTTGGTTTTATATCTACAGGTAAAGGTTTGATGATACACCGAACAAACTGTCCTAATGCTGCACGATTGCTTTCAAGTTTTGGCCATCGGGTTGTAAAAACCAAGTGGGCAAAAAATAAGGAAATATCTTTCTTGACTGGATTAAAAATTACAGGTCTAGATGATGTAGGTGTTATACACAAAATAACAAACCTTATTTCTGGGGAACTTAAAATAAATATTAGTGCGATAACGGTTGAAGCAAAAGAGGGAATATTTGAAGGGAATATCAGACTGTACGTGCATGATAAGGATGAATTAGAATCACTTTTACAAAATTTAAGAGAACTTCCAGGCATCCAAAGTGTGAAACGTTACGATCTAGAATCTTAATTATTATTTTATTTTTCTGCCTTTAGGTTCATTCTATTATTTTTGCCACTAAATACATAAAACAATTGCTATGGTTGACGTACTATTAGGTTTGCAATGGGGCGATGAAGGAAAAGGAAAGATTGTTGATTTTTTCGCACCTCGGTATGATATCATTGCTCGTTTTCAGGGTGGTCCCAATGCAGGGCACACTCTTTATGTAAATGGAGCAAAAATCGTACTCCATCAAATACCGTCTGGTATCTTTCATGAACATACCACTAATTTAATTGGAAACGGAGTAGTGTTAGACGCTGTAACACTAAAGAAAGAATATGACAAGGTAGCAGCATTTGGAGTTGATGGTAGAAAAAATCTATACATAGCAGAAAGAACTCATTTAATTCTTCCTACTCATAGGGCTCTTGATAAAGCATCTGAATTATCTAAAGGAAATGAAAAAATCGGTTCTACATTAAAAGGTATTGGTCCTGCGTACATGGATAAGACAGGGCGAAATGGTCTTCGCGTTGGTGATTTATTGGACAAGAATTTTACTACACAGTACATAAAACTTCGTTTAAAGCATCAGCGGATTTTAGATTCTTTTGGATTTAATGAAGATATTACTGAGTGGGAAGAGGAGTTTTTTGAGGCTATCGAATTCATGCGTACGTTGAAAATAGTAAATGGGGAGTATTTTATAAACGATAAAATCAGAGAAGGCAAAAAAGTGCTAGCTGAAGGAGCCCAAGGAAGTATGCTCGATGTTGATTTCGGAACTTTCCCGTTTGTTACTTCTTCTAGTACCATATCTGCAGGTGTTTGCACAGGATTAGGCATAGCACCTCAGAAAATAAAAGATGTAATTGGTGTAACAAAGGCATATTGTACTCGAGTGGGTAGCGGACCATTCCCTACTGAGCTCCATGATGAAACCGGGGAAAGGTTAAGAAAAATTGGCAATGAATTTGGGGCAACAACTGGAAGGCCACGCAGATGTGGTTGGATTGATTTGGTTGCATTGAATTTTGCATGTATGGTAAATGGTGTAACTCAGCTTGTTATGACAAAGGCAGACGTGCTCGATGCATTTGAAGAGCTTTCAGCATGTACTTCCTATGGCATCGCAGGAAAGCAGGAAAAGGTGGTTCCTTATCAAATGAGTAAACTACCAATCACTCCGCATTATGTTCAATATAAAGGGTGGCAGAAAGATATCACAGCCATAAAAGAAAGTGCTGAACTTCCTGAAGAAATGAAAACATATATCAGTTTCATAAATGAATACCTTGGCGTTCCAGTTACTTATATTTCCAATGGACCTGAGCGTGATCAGATAATAAAAGCATAGGAGATAGTTCCTTTTAGAAAAATAGTGCTCAAAATATTTGGAGATATTAAAAAGTCTGAGAAATTTTACGTTACAAATCTTTTGTTGATATGGCAAAGTCCGAAAAAGAAAAAAAAGCAGTGAAAAAGCCTTCTGTTGATGAGGCACCCGCTAAGCCTAAAAAGCCAACATCCAAATCTAAAGATATTGATGAGGATGATGATGATTTAGATGATGAAAAGCCAACAAAAAAATCTGCTGCATCAAAAGACGATGACGACGATGATGTGGATGTAGATGATGATTGGGAAAAGCCAGAAGAAGAGGATGATGCATGGGATCCAGACTTCCAAGAGTTTGATGTTCCTAAATCAAAAACGAAAAAGGCGGGTGGTAAAAAATCGGCAGAAGAAGATGATTTTTCAGTGGATGATGAGTTTAAAGACCTCGATTATTTTGATGATGATGCAGGTTTTGAAGAAGATGATGATTTTTGATTTTTCTTGCTGCTCGTTTTTTTTAGGATAATCTTGTTTACTTCCGCTGGCTGGGGGAATGAGGTCTCAGGAAATTCATTATCGTGAATTGAATTCTCTTTAATGAGAATCATCACTGATTCTCGAAGGATTTGATTTCTGTTGCTTAAAAACGATTTTATTTTTTCTTTTGGAAGCCTTATACTAAATGGAGCTAGAGCTACTAGTTTGTCAAACTCAGGATTCCATCGTTGAAATTGTCCGAGATCTATCTCAAGGTTTTTGCAGATTATCATGCTAGCATATTTTCCGTAAACTGTTGCTGTGTCTGAAGACAAGAATTCTTCATTACTCAACGTACTTGCAAGTGTAGGAGATGAAATTATTCTTCCAGTTGTTTCACTTCCATCCTTTTCGAAAATATAATGTGTTGCGATAAATTTTTTTACGTGTGTACGAGACTCTGCTGGTAAATCATTTTGAATTTTCCAAAAATCATGCGAACCTCTTTTTTTGGTGATTTGTTCAATTCTTGCTGGTCCGCCATTATACGCTGCAATAACTAACAACCAATCACCTAGATTTTCGTAGAGCTGACTCAAAAACTTAGCAGCTGCATGAGTACTTTTATTTAAGTCCATTCTGTCATCTCTAGATTGGGTAACGGTTAATCCCAATTCCCGTGCTGTTCCTGGCATTAATTGCCATGGACCTACAGCTCCAGCAGAAGAAAGTGCATTGGATTGCAAGTCCGATTCAATCACAGCAAGATATTTTAGAGTACCGGGGAGCCTATATTTTTTTAGTATATTCTCAATTAGCAGAAAATAGGGCTGGCCCCAACTTTTCATTTTTTCAAGCCTTACTTCATGTAGTTCGAGATAATCTTTTACAAACCCGATAGCTCTTGGGTCTAGATTGTCCCAATTTATACTATGATATGTTATAGAATCTGTTTTGTTTGTGCTACTTGTACTCGGTTGGGCAGTAGTGTTCAGTCCAACTGTGATACACAGCAACATTACAGCTATTAGTTTTCCAACGTGAATTTGCATATGTATTCTAACAAAAATGATCGTATAACGAAATATGAACGACTATTAACCCAGTCTGGTTAATCTGAGTGTCTTAGGAGTTGGTTTGAGAATTGAAGCAAGACACTTTCCTGTAAACGGTTAGACATTGCTTGTAATCCAAATGGCATTCCATTGCTGTGTTTAAATAATGGAATAGAGATGCCAGGTATGCCAGCTAAATTCGCATAGACAGTATATAGATCTCCTAAGAACATCTCAATGGCATCATTGCTTTTTTCTCCAAAACGAAATGCCGTAGATGGAACGGTAGGCATTATAATTAATTCGTAGGAAGAAAATACTTCGTCGGTTTTTTCAACAATTAATCGTCTCACTTGCTGTGCTTTGGCAAAATAAGCATCATAATAACCGGTG
>CANKGM010000150.1 GCA_947481355.1 Chitinophagaceae bacterium | reverse complement strand
TGATTTCAATATCAAGTCAGCACACTCAAAGTTTAGGAAAAGTAAACGATTTTGAAGAAAATGATTTGATTGTTTTATATGATACCATTGGGATAGGAGCATTAAAATTCTTTTTATTGAGAGTTGATCCAAAGAAGAAAATGATTTTCAATCCAGAAGAATCGATTGATTTTCATGGCTTCACTGGCCCCTTTGTTCAATATGCCTATGCACGTATCCGATCAATCTTAAGAAAGAATACGACTGAAACAGCAGCTAGTCCATCTAAGATTGAGTTGTTACCAATGGAAAAAGAATTACTTCTATTACAAGAGCAATACGAAACTATACTCATTCAATCGGCAAACGAATTAAATCCATCTCTCATTGCTATTTATCTATTTCAGTTAGCACAGTTATTCAATTCGTTTTATGCAGCTCACTCTATTTCAAATGCTGAGACAGAAGAAAAGAAACAGCTTAGATTAAAAATAGCAAGTTTAACATCTGTAATACTTTCTTCTGGCATGCAATTACTAGGAATAAAAATGCCTGAGAAAATGTAATCCAAACATCTTCTCAGGCAATATTTCTCAAACAACTTCTTTACTTAACGAATTCCAGGCATTCCTTTTACTGATCTGAATTGTTTTAAGCTAGGGTCCATTTCAATGGCTTTGTTACAAAGTGTTTCACCATTATTTTTATCACCTGTTTTTAAGTACGACATTCCAATCATATAAAGTGCTCTAGCATCTTCTTTGTCCAAGTATAGTACTTTGTCCCAGTAGTTAATGGCTTCTTTATAATTTCCAGCTTTATAATAGTTGTCAGCAAGATTATTTAAAATAGCAATATCACCAGGTCTTTTTTCCAACAGATTTTTCATTAGCTCAGTTCCCTTTTCAGGCATTCCTGCACCAACATATGAATTAGAAATATTTTCAATAAAATCATCATCAATCTTATATCCTTTTTCTATTGCTTTTTCGAAATAAACAACAGCGGATTTATCATCATTCATGGCTGAATATGCCATAGCCATTTCGTTTAAGAGTCTGGAATTATTTTGATCTAACTCTACTGCAGCTGAATAATATCGAACTGCTGCTTTAAAATTACTCATATCAACTAAGGCTCTTGCAAATAAGGTAGGAATTTCACTATTCTTAGGATCTTCTTTAAGTGCTGCCTCTAAATATTTGAATGAATTTCCATAATCTTCTTTCTCATAGAAACTCTTCCCAATCATATAATTTAAGCGGTTAACATTATTAATTGTTAAAAGGTGTGTGCCATATTTTATTGCATCATCCCATCTTCTGTATGAAAAGAATATTTCAGTCACTTTTTGGAGGGAGACGATGTCGTTGGGGTTTGATTCAAGAACAGTTAAGAAGCTTTTACGCGCCAAGTCATATTGCCTAGTTTCAAGTGCTTCAATTCCAAGAAGTCTATTCGCTTCAACTAGTTTAGGATCTGCAGCGACTGCTTTTTGGAAAAATTCAAGCGCCATCTTATGACGTCCTGCTTCTTTTTCTGAATTTCCTTTTTGTAAATAAGATTTTACACTGTCGTAGTTTTCTGTTGCATAGGTGAATGAAAACGACATAAATAGCAAGCTAAGTAGGAGTATCTTTTTCATGGGGTTGGATTTTACATGAAGAAATTTTCTTCATTATACATCCAGATAACGGCGGCAGACAGATATTTATTTCGTTTTTACCCTCGATTCCAACATTTTCAGCATAAATCAAGTCATTATTCACGTAATTTCCCGTACCCCAGTACTCAGTTAAGTCGCTATTAAAGATTTCTTTCCAGACCGATGGTAATCCAGAGAGTGTGATTTTCCAATCAATTCTTTCCTTAGGAGTCATATTTAATACAATGAGTAGATCATCATTTTCGTCATTGCCTTTTCGCATGAAAGAGATGACTGACTCTGAACGATGATTTAAATCTAACCATTCAAATCCTTGATTATCAAATTGTTTTGCATAAAGTGCCGGTTCTTGTTTCAATAGCTTGGCAAGAGATGAGACGCAGGTTTTTAAACCTTTATGTGCGTCAAATTCAAGCAAATCCCAGCGGAGAGCAGTTTTGTAGTCCCATTCTACAGTTTGGCCAAATTCATTGCCCATAAACAACAATTTAGCTCCGGGGTGTGCAAACATATAGGTATAAAGAAGCCTTAAGTTGGCAAATTTCTGCCAATCATCACCGGGCATCTTATAAATCATGGGAGATTTACCATGAACTACTTCGTCATGGCTAAAGGGAAGCATGAAATTCTCATCATAGTAATACATCATGCTGAATGTCAATTGATTCTGTTGAAATTGACGATAGAGAGGGTCTTGTTTAAAGTAGCGAATGGAGTCATGCATCCAGCCCATCATCCATTTCATACCAAATCCTAACCCATCGGCATAGGTCGGTCGGGATACTCCGGGCCAATTGGTAGCTTCTTCTGCGATGGTCTGTACCCCTTTAAAATCACGATAAACCATTTCATTCATGTTCTTGAGAAAGGCAATGGCTTCAATATTGCCATTCCCACCGAATTCATTAGGCTCCCATTCGCCTTGCTCACGGGAATAATCTAATTTCAAGATAGAAGAAACGGCATCTACACGAATACCGTCAATATGAAATTTATCCAACCAAAATCGGGCATTACTTATTAAAAAAGAACGTACTTCTCCCCTTCTATAATTAAAAATATAGCTATTCCAATCGGGATGATACCCTTTACGCATATCAGCATACTCATACGTATGGGTGCCATCAAACATAAAGAGGCCGTGGCTATCATATGGAAAATGAGAAGGAACCCAATCTAGAATAACGCCAATTCCTTCCTGGTGAAAATAATTGATCATTGCCATGAACTCTTCTGGATGACCAAACCGGGATGTTGGAGCGTAATAGCCTGTGCCTTGATAACCCCAACTGCCATCAAATGGAAACTCCATCACAGGCATAATTTCCACATGGGTGAAACCGAGTTCTTTTACATAAGGCACTAATCGTTCTGCTATTTGCCAATAACTAAAATATGACTCTTCATTGGTTGGATCTGGTCTCATCCAACTAGCTAAGTGAACTTCATATACAGCATATGGAGATTGAAGTGAATTATGATTTTCGCGAGTGTCCATCCAATCATCATCATTCCATACAAAATCAAGGTTCCAAGTGATTGATGCCGTTTTGGGTTTTTTTTCCCAATAATGCGCATAAGGATCTCCTTTGTCTAATTCTTTTCCTTCGAAACCTATTATATGATATTTATATACTTCTCCTCGATTGACATGTGGGATGAATCCTTCCCATATTCCACTATGATCTAAACGAACAAAAAGAGGATGTTTATCTGATTGCCAGTGGTTAAAATTTCCAGTTACACTAACAGCAGTTGCATTTGGTGCCCAGACAGAAAAATAGGTACCCTTTACTCCTAATACTTCTAATTGCTTATTGCCAAAAAACTCATAGGCATTATATAAAGTTCCTTGCTTAAAATTATCAATGTGCTCTTCTGTAAATAGTGAATAATTCCATACTGAATTTTCAGTGTCTACAAAATGAATTGATTCATAAGGGCGCGGTGGAGTTGTATTTGAAGGTTCATGATCCGTGTTATTTTTTGGAGGCATTGGTGGGTTAGTTTGTCAATTCAAAAAGTTGAAATGATTTAGATGGGATAGTTATACTTGACGATTTTTGAATTGTTTTTTGGTTTAGGACATTTTTCATCATCTGAAATTTTGAATTAACCTCAGCAAATCGATTTAAATTCAACTCACTCGAAGAGGAATTGGTATTTACGATACACATGAGAGTTTGTTTCTGATGAATCCTAAAATACACATAAATCCCTTGTTGAGGAATAAATTGTTTTAGAGAACCTTCTGCGATTGCAATACTGCCTTTTCTGAATGTAGCAACTTGTTGAAAATACTCAAATGCTTCCTTCTCAAGAGGAGTCAGATTTTCAGGAATAAATTTATTAATGCTATCATTGAACCATCCCCCAGGGAAATCTTTACGAACTGCGGCATCGTTTGGATTCATGAAATTTTTTGTAAGCACCTCAGTACCATAATAAATTTGAGGAATACCTCTTAACGTAAAAAGTAATCCCAAGGCCATTTTATATTTGCTTATATCTTCTCCAATCAAAGAAAAGAATCGATTGGTGTCGTGATTATCTAAAAATATACAATTACGCATTGGATCTTTATATAAAAAATCTTCAGCAAGGGTTGTGTAAAGCTTGGACACGCCTTCATTCCATCCAAAGTTTTGATTAACAGCATCTAATATTGAATGACTAATTGGGAAATCCAATACACCTTGTAGATTATGCTTGAAGGGACTATTGATATTATTTTTAGAAAAATAAGCGGTGGCACTTACACTGTTACTAACAGCCTCACCAAATACAGTGAGTTTAGGAAATTCTAATGCAAGTCGATCATTGATTTTATTGAGAAACGATTCATCGCAATATTTATATGTATCAACCCTCCATCCATCGATTCCAAACTCTTCAGTCGCCCATATTGAACTTTGTATGATGTAATTCGCGCAATATGGATTAGCCAGATTTAGGTCTGGAAGATGCGGAACAAACCATCCCTTCACCATAATGTTTTTATCGGCTTCGGAAGCATGAGGGTCAATGAATACTTCTTCTCGATGATTAGTACCTTGATAAGCAGGCCATTGATTTAACCAGTCAGTCATTGGCATATCGAGTACAGTATGGTGATATTCGCCAACATGATTGTACACAGCATCTTGAATAATTTTTAATCCTTTTTGATGAGCTTGATTGACCATTTCCTTATACCCTTGGTTACCACCATATCGTTTATCAATTTGAAAATGATTTGTAATCCAATACCCATGATAACCTGCCATTAGATAGGGCCCTTCTTGCATAATGGGCATATCGTTTTCAAGCAAAGGTGTCATCCAAATAGAGGTTACTCCAATTGACTTGAGGTAATCAAACTTATCTGAAACTCCTTTTAAATCTCCTCCATGACGTACATAAGGATTATTCCGATTACTAGAGGTGTCCCTTAAATCAGAAAATTTATCGTTTGAAGGATCCCCATTAGAAAAACGATCAGGCATGATTAAATAAACTAAATCAGAAGCATGTACACCTTGATTTTGTTTTGATGTTGATGGGTTTGATCTAGTCTTTAATTCATATTTTATTTTTCCCCCATTCTTGAGAATGAATGAATAAAAACCTGGCTTTGCTGTTTGAGAAATAGTTAGATCAACAAATAAGTAATGTTTATTTTCTGGCTGGAATACTTTTTTTATGGTTACTCCTCCTTTATCAATTTTTATAGATGATGGAATATCATGATTTGAGTGAATCATAAGTTGAAGTGATGAGTTTTTCATTCCTACCCACCAATTGTTTGGATATACAGATAAATCGTCTTGTGATTTAGCATATAATGAGATTACCAATAAAGCAAAAAAGAGAATTGATTTCAACTTCATAAAAAGATATTATTTTTTTTCTTCACGAATGATAAGTGCACAAACTACG
>CANKGM010000149.1 GCA_947481355.1 Chitinophagaceae bacterium | reverse complement strand
GTAACATCTGTAGCGGTTGAAAAATGCCTTGCTTGTTCAATCGCGTTTTGTCCGGTTGTACCATCCAGCACCAACATCGTTTCGTGTGGCGCATCGGGAATTACTTTTTGAATTACACGCTTAATCTTACTGAGCTCTTCCATCAAGTGTGCTTTATTGTGAAGCCTACCTGCTGTATCGATGATGAGTATATCAACGCCTTTTGCGATGGCACTATTGACGGCATCAAAGGCGACTGAAGCTGGATCACTGCCCATTTCTTTTTTAACGATGGGCACACCCACGCGTTCACTCCAAATCGTCAATTGATCAACCGCAGCAGCTCTAAATGTATCAGCAGCACCCAACATCACTGTTTTGCCAGAGGCCTTAAAATTTGTGGCAAGCTTTCCTATGGTGGTTGTTTTACCAACCCCATTTACACCTACCACCAAGATCACAAAAGGCTTCTTACCTTCTGGCAAACTGAACCCTTCTAAAATATTTTCGTTGCTGTCTATCAACAGCGCTTGCATTTCTTCTTGCAGGATTTGATTTAGTTCAGTTGTGCCGAGGTATTTGTCTTTTGCTACACGACGTTGAATCCGCTCAATCAGTTCAAGCGTAGTATCTACACCAACATCAGAAGAAATAAGTGCTTCTTCAAGTTGATCCAATACATCATCATCAATCTGAGATTTACCCGCAATAGCTTTGGTGATTTTTGAAAAAAATCCTTCTTTGGTTTTCTCCAATCCCTTGTCAAGTTGTTCTTTTTCCTTGACACCAAATAATCGATCAAAAAATCCCATAGTCGTTAATTATAAAGGTCATATCGCATTAAGAAATCTGGTTCAGCCTCCTCAAAATAATCAAACATACAAGTTTCATATACAACAAATCCTGCGTGTTGATAAAATTGAATAGCTTTTGCATTGTGTTGCCATACTTCCAACCAAAGTACTTGATATTGCTCTTTTGTAGCATGGTCTTTTGCTAAATCGACAAATTGCTTTCCTATATGCAATCCATGAAATTCATTGAGCACATAAAGCTTGGATATCCTCAAGCATTTTTTATCTGGAATGCCCTTAGGTTGATGCTGTCCATTGAGTTTCAAAAACCCCACACTTTGGATGCCTTTTTTGGCAACATAAAAGAGGTTCCGAGGATCTTGCAATTCACTTTTGATGACATCCAACGTTAGGTATGCGTCGATGTATTTTAGTACTTGAATTTGGTTGGTATTCGACGCTTCGTAATAGGTTTCAATGAAGGTCTTCCTTGATAGCTCGGTGATATCAAGGGCGTCTTCTGGCTTAGCTCGTATGAGTTGAATCGTATCTGTCATGGCTATTAACACAAAAGCTGTCCCGATAGTGATAACGGAACAGCTCAGGTCTGAAGTTCAAATTAGGTATTACTGGGCTAAGAAATCCTTTACCTTATCCTTGTGGATAATAGACTCCTTAAAGGTATAAGCACCTGTTTTAGGGCTTCTTACTGCCTTGATTACTTTTGTCCAGTTCTTTGCCTCTGCAGAAGCCTTAAGATCTTTTACTTTCGCGTTTTTGGAAGCTGCTTTTGCCATGATTATTTAATTTCTTTGTGTACAGTATATTTTTTCATGATGGGGTTGTATTTCTTCAACTCCACACGCTCTGGGGTATTCTTCTTGTTCTTAGTGGTGATGTACCGACTAGTTCCAGCCAACCCAGTGTTTTTGTGTTCGGTACATTCCAAGATTACCTGTACCCTATTACCTTTCTTAGCCATTTTAAATCTTTATTTTCAGTGATTAAATGCTTACGCCTGCTGCTCTAAGTTCTTTCACAACACTATACAAGCCGTTTTTGTTGATGGTACGGATAGCGTCTGAAGACAACTTCAACGTAATCCATTTATCTTCTTCAGCTAGAAAAAACTTCTTTGTTTGCAAATTTGGCAAAAAACGACGTTTTGTCTTAATATTTGAGTGCGAAACCTTATTTCCAGTGATTGGGCGCTTTCCTGTTACCTGACATACTCGAGCCATAAACTAAATTTTTAGGGAGTGCAAAAGTCGGGATAGTTTGGGATATAACCAAATCTTTTAGCGTAAATAACCCTATTGACGGATACTATTTTCAAAAACCAAAAATTAAGGCATTTGCTTTGTTAAATCTTCAGCAAACAAAGACATCCCTATTTGAACTGAACGCAGTTTTGCTATATTTACACTGAAAACGATCCTATTCCCTATCTAAGCGTGTCAATTAATGGAAAATTTAATCAAAAAAATTGAAACTGGCCATCCTATATTGGTCCATTTTTTCACTACCTGGTGCGGTACGTGCAACTTAATCAGACCCATGTTACATGAGTTAGGCAAAAAAATCGACATCTCACTCGATATTGTGGAAATCAACTTAGACAACAACCCAAACATAGCCACTCATTTTCAGATCAAGATTATGCCCACATTGGTGTTCTTCTCAGAAGGAAAAGAAATCTGGAGGCATCTTGGAGTCATTGGGGCAGAGCAAATACATGAAGCGCTGGAAAACTCTCCATATCCCATTAAGATGAACCAGCAAGGACTTAGTTAAGGTGATCTAAAGTCACCCCTAACCACTAATTCCTAAGTCCTAACTCTCTTTCTAGATATCAATCGCCTCACCATAAGCCGCCGCCACAGCCTCTTTCACCGCTTCACTCATTGTAGGGTGAGGATGAATGGCATTGAGTATCTCATGGAATGTTGTTTCCAATTTACGCGCAACAACCACCTCGGCAATCATTTCTGTCACGCCATTGCCTATCATGTGAGCGCCTAAGAATTCACCATATTTTGCATCGAAAATCACCTTTACAAATCCATCGGTATTACCAGATGCACTTGCTTTACCACTTGCCATGAAAGGAAACTTACCCACTTTCACTTCAAAGCCAGCGTCTTTGGCAGCCTTTTCAGTATACCCAACAGAAGCAATTTCTGGGGAGCAATAGGTACATCCTGGAACGTTATTATAATCGATTGAATCAGGCTTATGGCTGATTTTTTTCTCTAAGTAAGCGATTTGTTCAGCCGCTGTAATGCCTTCTTTACCCGCAACATGCGCAAGTGCCTGTCCAGGTGAACAGTCCCCAATGGCATAAATTCCTGCAACAGAAGTTTGCTGACCTTTGTCAACTACAATTCTTCCTTTCTCCACTTTGATACCTGTTTCTTCCAAGCCAATATTTTCAATATTGGAGGCGATACCTACGGCACTCAATAAAATATCTGCTTCTAAAACAGCTTCTCCTGATGCACTTTTTACAGTTGCCTTAACCCCTGCTCCAGCGGTATCTACTTTAGTTACTTCGCTTGAGGTTAAAATAGTAATCCCTTTTTTCTTTAATTGCTTTTCTAATTCTTTGCTGATGTCTTCATCTTCTACTGGAACTATGCGTGGCATGAATTCAACTACAGTCACTTTCGTTCCCATAGAATTATAAAAATCGGCGAATTCAACACCAATTGCGCCACTACCTACAACGATCATGGATTTAGGCTGAGTTGGTAAAACCATCGCTTCGCGATAGCCAATTATTTTTTTGCCATCAACGGGCATGGTTGGAAGCTGACGACTTCTTGCACCAGTGGCGATGATGATATACTTACCTTCTACTACTTGTTTTTGTCCATCTGCTGCAGTCACTTCAATCTTACCCTTCCCAGCAATCTTGCCATAGCCCATGATCACATCGATCTTATTCTTCTTCATCAAAAACTGAACACCCTTGCTCATTTTATCGGCAACACCGCGACTTCTTTTCACTACGGCACCGAAATCATGTTCTGCACCGGTAGTTTTGATTCCATAATCAGCACTATGTTTCACGTACTCATATACTTGAGCACTTTTCAATAATGCCTTTGTTGGAATACAGCCCCAGTTCAAGCAAACACCTCCAAGGCTCTCCTTCTCAATGATCGCTACCTTAAACCCAAGCTGTGAAGCTCTAATCGCTGCAGGATATCCACCAGGTCCACTTCCAAGTACAAGAATGTCGTATGCCATGTTGATGATTTTATTGATTGAATCGCAAAATTAGTTTGATTGGGGCAAATGGCAAAAAAGACATGAGGTATGAGTTGAGAGATGAGAGGAACAGCCGAACTAAAACTTACTCACACCTCTCATCTAACATCTCACGCCTAATAAGCTGCCGCAAACAACACCCGCTGTGTACTCGGTTTGCCAGAATACACACAAACACCATCCTCCTTCGGATTATCGAGTGGAATGCAACGGATGGTTGCTTTTACTTCTTCCTTAATCTTGTCTTCTGTTTCACTTGTGCCATCCCAATGGGCTGAGACAAATCCACCCTTTTCGTGAAGCACTTGCTTGAATTCTTCCCACGTGTCCACTTTCGTGATGTGATCATCTCTGTACGCAAGCGCCCTATTATAAAGGTTTTGTTGGATGTCTTCCAACAACTGACTGATGTAATCAGCTACATTTTCTTGCGGAACAGATTGTTTTTCTTTGGTATCGCGTCGTGCTACTTCAACCACTTTATTTTCAATATCTTTTTGTCCAATCGCAATGCGTACAGGCACGCCTTTCAATTCATATTCAGCAAATTTCCATCCCGGACGAACATTATCTGAATCATCGTATTTCACTGAAATGCCTTTCGCTTTTAACGCCTTCATGATTTCATCTACTTTGGCATCAACGATCGCTTTCTGTTCAGGACCTTTATAAATAGGCACGATAGCCACTTGCAATGGCGCAATGCGCGGCGGCATCACTAAGCCTTCATCATCACTATGTGCCATCACCAATGCGCCAATCAATCGTGTTGAAACTCCCCAAGAAGTAGCCCAAACATATTCTTGCTTATTCTCCTTACTCAAAAATTTCACGTCAAATGCTTTCGCAAAATTTTGTCCGAGGAAATGCGACGTACCCGCCTGCAAGGCCTTTCCGTCTTGCATGAGGGCCTCTATACAATAGGTTTCCAAGGCCCCGGCAAAACGTTCATTTGCTGTCTTCACCCCTTTGATTACTGGCAAGGCCATGTAGTTTTCTACAAAATCGGCATACACATGAAGCATCTTTTCTGCTTCCCCGATGGCTTCTTCAGACGTAGCATGAGCAGTATGACCTTCTTGCCATAGGAATTCAGTTGTTCTCAAAAACAAACGCGTTCTCATCTCCCAACGCACTACATTAGCCCATTGGTTAATCAATAAAGGCAAATCCCTATACGATTGAATCCAATCTTTATAGGCATTCCAAATGATGGCTTCACTGGTAGGCCGAACAATCAATTCTTCATCCAGCTTGGCTTCTGGATCCACAATGAGCTTTCCTTTATTCGCGGGGTCCGCTTTCAATCGATAATGGGTAACAACAGCACACTCTTTAGCAAACCCCTCTGCATGGCCTTCTTCTTTCTCAAGAAATGACTTTGGCACAAACAAGGGGAAGTAGGCGTTAACATGCCCCGTATCCTTAAACATCTTGTCCAATTGGTCGCGCATGTTCTCCCAAAGGGCAAATCCATAAGGCTTTATGACCATGCAGCCACGGACAGCGGAATAGTCTGCTAG
>CANKGM010000148.1 GCA_947481355.1 Chitinophagaceae bacterium | reverse complement strand
CTGCTGAAACAAACTCTGCCTTTCCATGCCCATAAGGATGTTCTTTGTCACGTGGCTTTGCAGCAATATATAAACTATATAAACTTATAAAACCTGCCACCACATTTACCGTGCTTTCTAATGCATCAGTAAGAACAGCTACAGATTGGGTTAGCCACCATGCAATAATTTTTAATACAAAGAGTATAACGGCGACTGCAGCTACAAAGCGTTGAAGTCTATAGTTTAACTCTGGAAGTGTTCTTTTCATGTGAAGTATTCAAGTCTAATTTATAGCATTGCTTGGTGTAAAAAAAACATTAAATCATTTTTTCGAGTAATTATATATCTTATCTAGATTAGGCTTAGCACAATTATAGGTTTTATTTTCTTTTGGCTCTTGTATTTCATAAATTTGATGTTGCGGAATAGCTATTTTTGTTGATATTATTTTTCATTACTTAATTCATTTGACTGATGGCTATAAATACAGAGGCATTCAACATGTTAAAGGCTAAGTCAGATGCAGCAGGAGTATTGTTGGTTGCGGTTTCCAAAACAAAGTCAGAAGAAGATATTCTAGCATTATACAATTTGGGGCAGCGTGATTTTGGCGAAAATTATGTACAGGAGTTGATTAAAAAGCACGAATCACTTCCTAAAGATATTCGTTGGCATTTTATTGGACATTTACAATCTAATAAAGTTAAACTGATTGCCCCTTTTGTTTACCTTATACATGGAGTGGATAGTGTGAAACTCCTTGAAGTTGTTAATAAGGAGGGAGAGAAAATTAAAAGAAAAATTAAATGCCTGCTTCAAGTGCATATTGCCAAAGAGGAGACCAAGTTTGGATTTGATTTAATTGAGGCAAGACAAGCTATAACACATGTTTTTGTGGAGACAAGTTTTTCGAATATTGAGCTATGCGGACTGATGGGAATGGCTTCTTTTACTGCCAATCAGGAAGAAGTACGAAATGAATTTAGTTCATTGAAATTATTGCATGAAGAAATTCGAAGTAGAGTAGACGTTGATAAAAATAGCTTCTCAGTACTATCAATGGGGATGAGTGGTGATTATGAATTGGCTATATCTGAAGGCAGTAACTTAATACGGGTTGGAAGTTTGTTGTTTGGAGCTAGAGCGTAACGTTAATTCACTCTCTATAATCTTCCTGATTACCTTAAAGGACTCATTATTTTTTTGATTTCAAAGTAGCATAATCAAATACGATATTGCAGAATGCTTTTACACCAACATCCAGCATGCTATCATCAATGAAAAAGTCAGGAGTATGATGTGGTGCTGCTTTTTCTGGATTCAATCCCTTTGGCATACCACCTAAATTGAAAAAGAATGCAGGCGTTTTTTCACCAAAATAAGAAAAGTCCTCTGCGCCAGTTGTCCAACGCCCTTGTGATGTATTCTCTTTTCCTGTTGCCCGCTCTAAAGATGGGACCATCATGTTTACAAGTGATGGGCTATTATATGTAACCAATGTTTTAGTTTCAATGTTGCATTCAATTTCTGCGCCCCATGATTCTGCAATATTTTGTACAATTTTTTTCATTTTCACATGAACGTCTTTTTGCATTTTACTATCAAGCGTTCGGATTGTTCCTTCAAGTTCTGCATATTCTGGAATGATGTTGGCTCTTACCCCACTATGAAATTTACCTACGGTGATGACTACTGGGGCAATGGTGAGGTCCTCTTGTCTGCTAACAATGGTTTGTAGATTATTAATGATTTGTGTTCCCACTACAATAGGATCAATGCCTGTCCATGGTGTTGATCCATGGGTTTGTTTTCCTTTGATTTTTATGGTGAACCAATCAGAGGATGCCATCATGGCACCAGGTACATATTTTATTTTTCCGATTTCCAATTCAGAGGCAATATGCAAGCCAAATACAGCATCTACTTTTGGGTTTTCCAATACTCCTTCTTTTATCATCAGTGCTGCACCACCTTCTTCATTAACAGGGGCACCTTCTTCTGCAGGTTGGAAAAAGAATTTCACTGTTCCTGCTATATCCTTCTTCATTGATGAGAGAACTTCTGCTGTTCCCATGAGTATAGAAATATGGGTATCATGTCCGCATGCATGCATTACAGAAACGGGGTTGCCATTATATTCAGTAACCACAGTAGATTTATAAGGAACATCAACTCGTTCTTTTACAGGTAATGCATCGATATCTGCTCTTAGTGCAATGACTGGACCGGGTTTTCCACCTTTTAAAATAGCCACTATGCCGGTTTTGGCTACGCCTGTAGTTACTTCTAATCCAAGCGACTTGAGGTGTGCAGCGATATATTCCATTGTCTTGAACTCACGGTTTCCTAACTCAGGATTTTGATGTATATGTCGTCTCCATTCAATCAGTTTTGGTGAAATAGCGTGCGCTTTAGTATCCACTATATTTTGTATCGGTGTTTGGGCTGAAGCTAGTGTTACGGAAAGCAATAGGATGCAAAAGGGGAATATCGACTTAATGCTCATTTGTCTTGTATTTAGAGCGGAAATTAACTAATTCAACTTAATTCATAATAGTTTTTCTAAAAGTTTAATTTTTGCTATAATCTTGCTGTAAACCTTGAACTTTA
The DNA here is from genome assembly GCA_947481355.1 of Chitinophagaceae bacterium. Lineage (GTDB taxonomy): Bacteria > Bacteroidota > Bacteroidia > Chitinophagales > Chitinophagaceae > Pollutibacter. The sequence continues at coordinate 3,018 of CANKGM010000148.1, read as the reverse complement.
CGCTTCGTAAAAGGCCCAAATAGTTTAACTTTGCAGCCTAAAAGAAAAAAAATAAACTAAGATGATTAGTGCTCGTAATATAACCCTTGCGTATGGCAAAAGAGTCCTTTTTGACGAGGTAAACTTAAGTTTTGTAAAAGGAAACTGTTATGGTGTTATTGGTGCCAACGGTGCTGGTAAAAGTACTTTCTTGAAAATACTTAGTGGTGAGATAGAGCCAAATAAAGGAACAATTGAAATTACTCCTGGAGAAAGATTGGCTGTATTGAATCAGAACCAATTTCAGTTTGATGAGCAAACTGTATTGAACACCGTTTTAATGGGGCATAAAAAAATGTGGGCTATCACCCAAGAGCGTGAAAAAATTTATGCTAAAGAAGATTTTTCAGAAGAAGATGGAATTCGTGCGGGAGAATTAGAGTCTGAATTCGGAGAAATGGGTGGATATACTGCGGAAAGTGATGCTGCTACCTTTTTAAGTGATCTTGGTGTAAAGGAAGCAATGCACCAAACACTCTTAAAAGACATGCCTTCGAATATGAAGGTTCGTGTATTATTAGCTCAAGCCTTATTCGGAAATCCTGATATTTTATTACTAGATGAACCTACAAATGGTTTGGATATTGAAACCATAGGCTGGTTGGAGAATTTCTTAGCAGATTATGAAAACATCGTGTTGGTTGTGAGTCACGATAGGCACTTTTTAGACGCGGTTTGCACACATGTGGCAGACGTTGACAGACAGAAAATTAAAATTTTCACTGGTAACTATACATTCTGGTATGAGTCATCTCAATTAATGGCTCGTCAGATAAATGACAAGAATAAGAAGACGGAAGATAAGCGTCAGGCCTTGCTCGACTTCATCGCTCGTTTCAGTGCGAATGCATCTAAATCGAAACAGGCAACATCAAGAAAGAAAGCCCTCGAAAAACTTACCATTGATGAGATAGAACCATCAAATAGAAAATATCCAGGAATTATTTTTCAACCCCTAAGAGAAGTTGGAAACCAAATCCTAAGTGTAGAAGGGTTGTCGAAAAAAGTAGATGGTCGTGTGTTATTTGATAAGGTCAATTTCTCTATAAACAAAGGAGAGAAGATTGCATTTGTAAGTCGAGATCCTTTGGCGATCACTTCATTCTTTGAAATCATCAATGATGCCGTTGCACCAGATTCAGGTAAATACGAATGGGGTACTACCATTACGCGATCTTACTTGCCAGTTGAAAATGGACAATATTTCAATAATGATTTGACATTATTAGAATGGTTAAGGCAATTTGTTCCATCCCATGTAACGGATGCAGATGAACCATTTCTACGTGGGTTCCTTGGCAAAATGCTTTTCAGTGGTGATGATATTCAAAAGAAAACGAAAGTGTTGAGCGGAGGTGAAAAAGTTCGGTGTATGGTGAGTAGGATGATGTTGCAAAGTCCAAATTGTATTGTACTGGATCAGCCGACCAATCACTTAGACCTTGAAAGCATTCAAAGCTTTAACGAAGGATGTATGAATTTTCCGGGTATCGTTTTGCTTACATCTCATGACCATACATTTATGGAAACGGTGGCTAATCGTATTATTGAGTTGACTCCTAAGGGTTCAATCGATAGACTCATGTCGTTTGACGAATACCTAGCCGATAAGCGTGTTCAGCAATTGAGGGATGAAATGTATAATTAGTTGGTTGACGTATATCATAGTATAGATTGACAATAGTCATTGACGTATAGTGCTTGTTTATGCGACCTTGGTCTCAAACTCAAGCATATGATGATCACCGAAACTTCCCCACAGCAAGCAGAACATTTCGACTGGCTTAATGCCATTGATTTCTATCATTCTTATTTAGATATCATAAAAAGCAGACTCAATGCCCTAAGTGAATGTGATGCAACAGGTCCTTTTGAAAAAAAGTTAAATCTCTTCAATGAAAAGCTCAATCATTTGAGGGAATTCTTAGGAGAATTAAACAATAGGGTTTCTGCACACATTGAGGAGCTTGAATTTGAGCCAGCCTTTGATAATAGGTTAGATAGAACACTGCAGTCATCTCATCATATGGGATTGCGAGAAAAGTTTGAGCAGTATGAAGATGAGATTTGTAACTTTAGGACAGAATTCAATGAGTTCTATGTTCGATCTATTTGATCTATTGTTGGTGCTCTCCAAATACTGATCGTAGGGTATCTGAAATTTCTCCAAGCGTACAATGGCATTCAACGGCTTCTATAATGAAAGGCATAAGGTTTGCTTCACCGTTAGCAGCATCTTTAAGTTGGCGAAGACATCGTGCTGCTTCATGTTGATCTCGTGTATTTTTCAGACCTGTTAATTTCTTAGTTTGTATTGCTCTAATGGACTCGTCTATTTGGATAGATGAAGGTTCCTTTTCATTATTGGTTACAAAACTGTTTACCCCTACAATGACTTTTTCATTTGATTCAATCGCTTGCTGATATGCATAGGCGCTTTCTGCAATCTGTTGCTGCATAAAACCCTCTTCAATTGCACGAACGCTTCCACCCATGTTGTCAATCTGTTCAATCAGCTCAAGTGCTTTATCTTCAATAGAGTCAGTTAGCGATTCTACAAAAAAAGAACCACCTAACGGATCTGCAGTGTCTGCAATACCACTTTCAAATGCGATTATTTGTTGGGTGCGTAATGCAATTTGTGCAGCTTCTTCTGTAGGTAAACTTAGGGCTTCATCATAGCCATTTGTATGGAGCGATTGTGTTCCACCTAATACAGCAGCTAATGCTTGGATTGTTACTCTTGCAATATTGTTTTGTGGTTGTTGTTGGGTAAGGGTACTTCCCCCAGTTTGCGCATGAAAACGAAGCATCATCGCTTTGGGATCAGTAGCGCCAAGCTCTTTCATGATACCTGCCCATATTTTCCTCGCAGCTCTAAATTTTGCAACTTCTTCAAATAGATTATTATGTGCATTAAAGAAAAAGGAAAGTCTTTTTCCTAGTGTATTGATGTCAATTTGTTTATCTATCGCAGCT
>CANKGM010000147.1 GCA_947481355.1 Chitinophagaceae bacterium | reverse complement strand
TGCTAGTTGACTATGTGATGGGTAATCAGGATAGTCTGCAGGCATTGGGAAGTCGGCATACTCACTTAACCTTTTAGAAGAGATGATATGTGTAGTTTCAAAGACTGAGCTGTGCCCAATTTTTTCATTGAACACCCAGTTTCCACCTACTTCATTACCCAAATCATATACCACCACACTATGACCTTCATCTAAAAGATTCTTTGCAGCAGTAATACCTGAGGGGCCAGCACCAATAACACAAACACGTTTTGTCATATACAATCGTTTAACCTTTACCAAATTAACAAAAAACAATAGAAGTACAAGCCATACTGATAAAACTGTTTCATGCTTAGATTCACTTGAAAGTTATAAATGAACAGGTGAGTGGAATATCAAAGACTGACAATCCATGCTTTTCTGCAATAAGAATAACCATTCATAAAAAAAATGAAAAATAAGCCCTGTCGCTTATTCATTAAACTAAAAGGTTCCTAAATTGCAATCATAAACACAACAAATATGAAATTATTTAAACCTTTATTAGTGGCCTTTGCTAGTCTATTTTTTTCTAGCTATGCTATTTCACAAACTGCAGATGACATTGTAAATAAGAACATAGATGCAATCGGAGGGAAAGAAAACTGGAGAAAAATTCAGTCGATGAGATCAGAGGCAACGCTAAATACCCAGGGAATTGAGATTCCAGTAGTAATAACTCAGGTCCACAACAAAGCTGCTAAACAAGAATACTCCGTAATGGGAATGAGCGGATATTCCATTATTAGTGTTGACGGTGGATGGAATTTCAATCCAATGCAGGGACAAAGTAAACCAGAACCGATGTCCCAAGAAGAGTTGAACATTGGAAAAGAGCAGCTCGACATTCAAGGTGAACTATTAGATTACAGGCAGAAAGGACATAACGTTGAATTACTAGAAAGCGAAGATATTGATGGTACTCTTTGTTTAAAACTAAAGCTGACAAGAAAAAGTGGCAGAGAATCTTTTATTCTAATTGATCCTAAAACATTTTATGTAGTTAAAACTATAACAAATATTATAGTAAACGGCCAAGAAATAGAGTCTTCCGTATTATTAAGTAATTATCAAAAATTACCTGAGGGCATAGTAGTTCCATTTACAATGGAAAATAACCAATTACCTGCACCTATTAATTTCAGTAAGATTGAAGTGAATCCCAAAATCGATGATGCTGTTTTCAAAGTACAACAATAATAATGCTTGAAATAAAAGAGCCAGCATGATGCTGGCTCTTTTATTTCAATGAATTTATTTTACTTATAGCTACATTACCACGTGGCTATTTTTATTCCTCTTCTTCTCCTGTATAAATTCTTTTTAATTTCAACGTCTTTACAGGGGCAACCACCAACGGGAATTTTTCTAACGTTACATTGCTTGCATCTAAGCCAAACCCTTTTTCCTCTGAAAGGGAAACCTGTTTCAGCCAGAAATATAACTTCATTACAACCTTTTCCCAGAATGGGAGTTCGTTGTCTTGACTTAAAAATTTTTCCATCACCACAAATTCAAAGTCACCAGCAATATTATTTCGCTGAAGGCTATCGTATCGTGAAACGATATTAACTTCCTTGTTAGACACCATGTCTTCAACTACCTTTCTAAACATTAAATTGACTTTAGGTTGTACCCTAAACCCTAAACGGAAATCAATACGAATTACTTCATTAGGAATAATGGTTTGCACTTCATATTCACATGTATATGGATCGTCCAGTGTGTCAACATGCACAAACCAATAGATATCGGCCCTTTTAGGCTTCTTATTCAATATGGAGTGAATTATTTTATATTCTATCTCTTTAGGATTATTCGCACTGCTCAAATACACTAAATGAGTAGCATATTTATTGATTGAAGAGTCATTACTTAACTCCTGCAACACTGGGAGATAATTTTCCAACCTAGAAAATTCTACATACCTGTTTTTAATTTTCCGAGATTTAAACCAAACGTACATGATAAGAAATAGAAGGCCTCCAACAATCAATGTTACAAATCCTCCATGTGGAAACTTATCAAGGTTAGCAAATAGAAAACTAAATTCAATACTGAAATAAACAATCAAGTAGAGATAAATCCATATTGACCTCACGCGATGGAGCACCAAGTAGTTTGCAAAAAGAATAGACGTGGCAATCATACACAACGTGATGGCAAGGCCATACGCGGCTTCCATATTACCTGAATTTTTGAAATACAGGACTATTCCACAACATCCCAGAAAAAGAAGTGCATTAATAGCAGGGATGAACAATTGTCCTCTTTCTTCAGATGGATAATTTATTTTAAATCGAGGCCATAAGTTTAACCGCATGGCTTCACTAATCAATGTAAATGATCCACTTATCAAAGCTTGGCTTGCAATAATAGCTGCAGCTGTTGCAATAATAATGCCAATAAGCAAAAATGAATGTGGCATTACTGCGAAAAAAGGATTTTGAAGTGGTAATGCAGTCGGATTGGCTGCAAGGAATCCAGTTTCCTTCATTAAACTGGTATTTGCATATAGTTTGCCTTGCTCGCCCAGCAAATAAGCCCCTTGTCCGAGGTAATTCAAAATCAAGCAAAGCTTTACGCCAATCCATGAAAACCGGATATTATTCTTTCCGCAATGCCCTAGATCTGAATATAACGCTTCAGCTCCCGTGGTACAGAGAAATACAGCTCCTAATATCCAAAATCCTTTGGGGTAATTGACCAATAAATTTACCGCATAGTGTGGGCTAAAAGCCTTCAAGATATTCCAGTCTAATGAGATATCCATTATGCCAAGAACAGCCAACATAAGGAACCATATAAACATGATCGGTCCGAACATTTTTCCAATAGTGGCAGTTCCAAATTGCTGCATAAAGAACAGGAAAGCCAATATACCCAAAACGATATATACAATTTCCATTTCCTTAATGCTAGCAAACCGTGGTAATTGAGTTAAACCCTCTACTGCTGATGTTACAGAAATGGGAGGGGTAATCATACCATCAGCAAGCAAGGCTGCGCCACCAATCATTGCTGGAGCAACCAACCATTTTTTTCTACGCCGCACCAGCGTGTATAAAGAGAAGATTCCCCCTTCACCACGGTTGTCAGCCCTAAGGGTCAGAATCACGTATTTAATAGTGGTTTGTAGGGTTAGGGTCCATATTATGCACGAAATACCCCCCAAGATTAAATCTTCAGTAATTACTCTTCCGTTTATTATGGCGCTAAAAACGTAAAGTGGAGAGGTTCCTATGTCTCCATAAATGATACCTAAAGCGATTAGCAACCCAGCGCCGGTTACCTTGTTTAAATTTTTACTCACTGCAGCAGAAATTAAGTTGCCATAAAATGGCTCAACAAAGCTATATGAAAAATTGGTTGTTTTCCAAACAGACCCAAAAATTAAAATTTATATAAAAAAGGTGCTTGTTTAAGAGAAAAGAGGCTAGATAAAAGTTTGTTTGAATGTGTTCGCGTATTTTTAAGGTACAATACGATAAATATGAAAAATATAGTATTCATCTCCTTTTTGATGCTTTGGGCAGGTATTCTGCCCGCACAAAATATCAATTATTCAATACCTGACAGAGATGATGCCAAAGACATGAACTTTGAAATTATTGGTAAAGTCTCTGGGAATTACAGCATTTATAAAAACAATAGGAATAGTCACGATATCTGTATTTACAACAACGAGATGGAGTTGAAAAATAGGATAAGCATGGAATTTTTACCAGAACGAATCACTAATGTAGATTTTGTAGCCTATGGAGATTTTTACTATATGATATATCAATATCAAAAAAAGAATATTCTTCACTGCGAAATGATTAAACTAAATGGGGAAGGAAAATTAATGACAGAAGCTGTTGAACTTGACACCACTCAAATTTCTGGATCAAGTGAAAACAAAATATACAGTGTCATCAATAGTGATGATAAAAAAAAGATTCTGGTATTTAAAGTCAAACGCCAACATGAAAAAGGATATCAAATAACTTCCCTGTTGTACGACAATCAAATGAGTCTAATTAAAAAAAGCGTATTTACACTTCAAGTAAACAACAAAGATGGGCTCTTTACTGATTTCTTATTAGACAACGATGGTGACTTTGTAGTCGGATTATGCGGAAGATCAGGAAACAGAGAATACATTAATAAATTTGAATTACTATTTAAAAAAGCAGAAGAAGATACACCCATACTCATCCCCGCGAATCTAGAAGACAAAACTTTAGATGAAGTCAAAATCAAATTCGACAATTATAACAAACGAATTATCACCACTTCTTTGTATTATAAACTAAAAAAGAGCAATATTGACGGCATCTATTCAATGATTTGGGACAAAAAAAATGAAACCACATTAAAAGAAACCAGTTTCCAATTTAACGACAGCATCCGATTAGATGCAAAAGGAGAATCTGGTGCAATTAAGACTGCTTTCAATGATCATTTTATAAAACAAGTTATTCCCCTCCAAGATGGTGGATATGCAGTAACTACTGAATTATATTACTCAAGTTCCAAATCTAATGTGTGGAATAGATATGATTACCTATATGGAAATAATATGTTTTTCCCATATAGCTATGGCTACTATAGTCCATTCAATAGGTTTAATTATTTGGGGTATTATGACCCATTTAATAGATTCAATATGGGCAATCAAGTTCGATACACATGTGGGAATATCATGGTTTTTTTCTTTGAAGCTGATGGCTCACTACGATGGAATAATACAATAAGGAAAAGTCAATTTGACGACAATACGGACTCCTATCTTTCTTATCAGCTATTTAATACAGGAACAGATTTACGATTCCTATTTAATCAAAAAGAAAAAAGAGAGCTTTTACTAAACAGCGTTAGCGTAGATAGCGATGGAAAAATAAAAAGGCAGCCTACACTTAAAAATATCAATAGAGACTATGAGTTTATGCCAAAATATGGAAAACAAGTTGGACTCAGGCAAGTAATCCTACCTTGTATGTACAAGAACTATATTTGTTTCGCAAAACTAGACTTTTGATATTCAACGTGTGATTCAACTATTCAAAAATAATAACCCTCTTGCACTTCTACTACTAGCATGTATAGCAGCAATTCCCCATTTCCACCCCCCTTCTACGCTATTAACACTGACAATACCTATAGAGCATGAACCATTAGGAGATTTGTTTCAAAAAGCAACCAATCATTTTTTTGAGAAAAAATCTATTTGGAATTCAATTTTATCCATAATATTAATTTTAATAGAAGCACTTGCACTGAATAAATTCATTACCGATTTAAAACTAATTGACCGCCCCGGGTTTATTCCTGCGCTATGCTTTGTATTATTTTCAACCTTAATTCCTGTTCAATATCAATCATACAATTTATTGACCAATGGACTTCTACTGATAGTCCTCACCAATATTGCCACTTTTTACAAAGAAGACAAACCAAATAGTGCTATTTTATTGGCAAGCTTTACCGCAGGCATCATAGCAGGTTTCAGTCCAGGCAATCTTCCACTTTTTTTATGGCTAAGTGGCGCTTTGTTTATTATGCGTCCTGCATCCCTAAGAGAATGGATGTTAATGATAACAGGATTTGTGCTTCCCTACTATTTTTTAATAGCAGGCCTTTACTTAG
>CANKGM010000146.1 GCA_947481355.1 Chitinophagaceae bacterium | reverse complement strand
GTCCAAGTAATATTGGCCCAATTGCATCCGCTTCGCCTACTTCCTGTAACAAATTGTAGGCAATGTTTCCTGCACTTAAGTTAGGGAATATCAATGTGTTAACATCTCCATTATTCACCAATTCAGAAAATGGGTAGTTGTCTCGAAGAATATCTTTATTGAATGCGACAATACCTTGCATTTCTCCATCAACTATTAAAGAGGGATTTCTTTTTTTAACTATTGATCTTGCATTTCTCACAGTTATTGCCTCTGGAGTTTCACTACTTCCAAAGTTCGAATAGCTAAGCATAGCAATTCGAGGTGTTATACCCAATGCTTTAACTTGTTTTGCTACAAGCAATGTGATGTCTGCTAATTCTTCTGAAGTAGGATTGAAATTAACTGTAGTGTCGGCTAGGAAGAGTGGCCCTTTTTTCGTTAACATAATATACATGCCTGCTATCTTACTCACGCCATCTTCTGTTCCAATGATTTGAATAGCTGGACGAATGGTATCTGGATAGTTTCGGCTTAATCCTGAAATCATGGCATCTGCATCGCCTGTTTCAACCATCATGCAACCAAAATGATTTCGGTCTTTCATTTTTTTATTTACTTCATATTTATTTACTCCTCTGCGTTGCCTTTTCTCAAAGTAAATTTCTCCATAAGCCTGTCTTTTCTGTTTCATATCATCACTCTTAGGATTGATGATTACTAGATCATCTATATAGACCCCATTTTGCTCAGCAAGTTCTTTGATGATTGTTTCATCACCCAATAAGATTGGAATGGCAAACCCTTCATCAGCGGCAATTTGGGCTGCCTTCAATACTTTTATATTTTCTGCATCAGCAAAAACGACACGTTTTGGATTTTTACGCGCCTTGCTGCCCAACGCCCTTACCAATTGATTGTCGATGCCAAGTCGCTTATTGAGTTCAATAGTGTATGCATCAAAATCTAGAATAGGCTTTTGCGCAACACCGCTCTCCATTGCTGCCTTTGCTACCGCTGGTGATATCGTACTGATAAGTCTTGGGTCAAGTGGTTTTGGTATGATGTAGTGAGGGCCAAATGAAATATTCGTTTCATTGTATGCCATGGTTACAATTTCTGGTACAGGAGTTTTGGTGAGTTCTGCCAATGCTTTTACTGCAGCCAATTTCATGGCCTCGTTTATGGTTGTAGCTCTAACATCCAATGCGCCACGAAAAATATACGGGAAGCCAAGTACATTATTCACTTGATTGGGATAGTCAGATCTTCCTGTTGCCATAATGATATCTTCTCTTACTGATGTGGCTTCTTCCCATGTTATTTCTGGATCTGGATTCGCCATAGCAAATACTATAGCACGAGGTGCCATTTTTTTCACCATTTCTTTGTTAACAACATTGCCTTTACTTAATCCAATGAAAACATCCGCATCCTTAAATGCTTCGTCAAGTGATATATTCGGTCTTTCAACAGCAAATCTTATTTTTCTTTCATCTAGGTCAGTCCTACTTTTGTTGATCAACCCTTTGGAATCGAACATCCAAACATTTTCTCTTTTAGCGCCTAGTGCTTCATATAACTCTATGCAAGCCATTGCCGCTGCTCCTGCACCATTAACAAGAATTACTATTTCATCAATTTTTTTCTTTTGTAATTCAAGTGCATTCAATAACGCGGCAGCGCTGATAATAGCCGTGCCGTGTTGGTCGTCATGCATCACTGGAATCTTCATTTGCTCCTTGAGCTTTTGTTCGATATAAAAACATTCAGGGGCCTTTATATCTTCTAGGTTAATTCCTCCAAATGTTGGTTGTAATGCTTTGACAATTTCAACAAATTTTACGGGATCTTTTTCGTCAATTTCAATATCAAAAACATCAATGTCTGCAAAAATTTTGAAAAGTACTCCCTTACCCTCCATGACTGGTTTGCCAGCTTCGGGTCCAATATCGCCAAGGCCAAGCACTGCAGTGCCGTTGCTAATTACAGCAACTAGATTTCCCTTAGCCGTGTATTTATATACATCTTCTGGGTTATGAAAAATTTCCATGCATGGTTCTGCCACGCCTGGTGAATATGCGAGAGATAAATCTCGTTGTGTTTTAGCTTCTTTTGTTGGAACAACTTCAATTTTTCCGGGTCTTCCCTTTGAATGATATTCAAGGGCCTGTTCTTTTCTTAATTTTTTTTGCATGCTTTTTATTTGAGAGCAATCAGTAAAATCAATAGTGCTTAGGCAAGTAGTTTCTTCATTATTTGTTCAATGCTGAGGCACCTATATATGCCATTATGCCAATGCCAATTTCTATGGCATTTTCATCAATATCAAAAGTTGGGGTATGAACACCAGATCCAATTCCTTTTGATTTATTTCCAGTTCCAAGTCTAAAAAAACATCCTGGGATTTGTTGAGAGTAATACCCAAAGTCTTCTGCTCCCATCCTAAGTTCAGTTTCTTCGACAAAATCACTGCCTACAAAATCAATGCCAATTGATCTTGTAGCATCGTTTAAATTGGGATCATTGTATACGCAAGGATAGCCTACATCAATTTTCAAATCAACTTCTGCTCCTTGTGATTCGGCAACATGTTGAACTATATTTTCAATTCTTTGATGTGCCTTCAATCTCCACTCTTCATCCATTGCTCTAAAGGTTCCCATCAATTTTACCTCTGATGGAATGACATTGGTAGTATGCCCTCCTTGAATTGAGCATATGGAAAGCACGGAAGGAGAGAAGGGATTATTATTGCGACTCACTACCTGTTGTAACGCAACAGTTATCATTGAAGCAGTCAGTATAGTGTCTGTTGTAAGATGAGGCGCGGCAGCATGTCCACCTTTTCCTTTTATAGTGATATACAGCTCATCAGCACTTGCCATCACTTTACCTGCTCTAAAGCTTAGATTACCGGTTTCAAGTGATGGATTCACATGTAATGCAAAAATTGCTTGAGGTGCAGGATTTTCAAGTACACCTTCTTTGATTAATAGACTAGCACCTCCAGGATTTTTTTCCTCTCCAGGTTGAAAGATGAGCTTGATAGTTCCGTACCATTCATCTTTTAGCTCATTCAATATTTGCGCTGCACCAAGAAGGCATGTAGTGTGTACGTCGTGTCCACACGCATGCATAACTCCTTTGACTGTCGATGCATAAGGGTGTATATTTTCTTCTTGAATAGGTAGCGCATCCATGTCTGCTCGTAATGCAATCACACGTTCAGAAGGTTTGCCTTGTATAGTCCCGATTACTCCTGTGTTCGCCATAACAGTGAAAGGGATACCTAGTTTCTCTAAATGCTTTTGTATAAAGGAAGAAGTATTGTATTCAACATAGCTCAATTCTGGATGGGCATGAAGATGATGCCTAATCGAACGATATTGTTCGAAATAGTCAGCCGCACGTTTTTTTATTTTTTCCTTCAACATTTGATTGATGCTTTTGGCATTATTATCTTGAAACGCTAACTCTTTCCATTATTCTTTTCCGTGGCAAGCCTTGAATTTTTTTCCACTACCACATGGACAAGGATCATTGCGTCCAACTTTAGGTCCAACTCGAATAGGTTCTTGCTTAATTTGCTCGGATGGGTCATGGTACGCATTTTCAGTATCAAGCATTTCAGGTGAGTTTCTTGCATTAACATCATCTTTTCTGATTTGCATTTTACTCATATCTGTTCTGCTCTCCTTCCCTTCTTTAAGTCCACCAGAAGTTTGATCTGTTGGTAATCCAGCATGACACAGGAAGGATACAATTTCTTTATTTACTTCGGCATCCATATCAGAGAAAAGTTGAAATGCACTCTGCTTATAAATAACCAATGGATCTTTTTGTTCATAGACTGCTGTTTGAACACTCTGTTTTAAATCGTCCATTGCTCTGAGATGTTCTTTCCAACTATCGTCTATTAATGCAAGTGTAATGGTTTTTTCTAATGTATTGGCCATCTCGACTCCTTTTGAGCTAAGTGCTTTCTCGAGATTAGTTAATACATTAATTGATTTTTTACCATCAGTAAATGGAACAACTACATTTGCAATATTTTTCCCTTGAGTTAGTCTGACATTTTGAAAAACAGGAAGCGATTGTTTTGCTAATGCAATTTTTTTAGCGCTATAATGTTCAATAGCTTGTTTGTATAACTCCTCTGTAAGCGTATTTATATCTCCTTTTTCAAGTGCTTCTTCAGAAATAGCAGTGTCTATGCTAAAATGCATGATGGCAGACAACCTAAACGCTTCAAAATCTCCTGTTCCAGCATATTGATTAACTAATGCTGAGGCAACACCGTAGAATGCATTGTCCAAATCAAGCGCCAACCTTTCTCCAAATAACGCGTGTTGTCTTTTGCTATATACAACATTACGTTGCTTATTCATTACGTCATCGTATTCCAATAGTCGCTTTCTGATTCCGAAGTTATTTTCTTCCACTTTTTTCTGAGCCCTTTCTATACTCTTGGTAATCATGCTATGTTGAATCACTTCACCTTCTTTGTAACCCATTCTGTCCATCAACGAAGCAATTCGTTCACTTCCAAACATCCTCATAAGGTCATCCTCAAGTGATACATAGAACTGTGAAGTACCTGGATCTCCTTGTCTTCCTGCCCGACCTCTTAACTGCCTATCAACACGCCTGCTTTCATGTCGCTCTGTTCCTATGATGGCAAGTCCACCAGATTCTTTTACTCCTTCACCCAACTTAATATCTGTTCCTCTACCTGCCATATTAGTAGCGATGGTTACATTACTGGCTAAACCTGCTTCAGCAATAACTTGCGCCTCTCTAGCATGTTGCTTTGCATTTAATACGTTATGTGGAATTTTCTTTTGCTGAAGCATTCTACTTAGTAATTCTGAAACCTCAACGGATGTAGTTCCCACAAGTATAGGACGACCTGCATTACGAAGTGCTTCAATCTCGTCTATTACAGATTTGAATTTTTCTCGTTTTGTTTTGAACACTAGGTCTTCATGATCTACTCTTGACATCGGGATATTAGTAGGGATAGTAACTACATCTAATTTGTAGATATTCCATAATTCCGCTGCTTCCGTTTCTGCTGTACCAGTCATACCAGCAAGCTTATGGTACATTCTAAAGTAATTTTGAAGCGTTACGGTAGCATATGTTTGTGTAGCCGCTTCAATTTTTACATTTTCCTTTGCTTCAATGGCTTGGTGAAGGCCATCGCTATAACGTCGACCTTCCATGATACGTCCAGTTTGCTCGTCTACAATTTTCACTTGACCATCTAACACAACATACTCCACATCTTTTTCGAATACAGTATAGGCTTTTAACAACTGCTGTACTGTATGGATGCGGTCTGCTTTGATTGAATATTCTTGAATTAAAGTTTCTTTACCATTTATTTTTTCACCATCAGAGGCATTGCTTTTTTCTATTTCGGCTATAGCCATACTCAAATCAGGTAACACAAAAAAGTTTGGATCTTCTCCGCCTTTAGTGATATAATGCAAACCTTTGTCGGTAAGTTCTACCTGATTATTTTTTTCATCAATATGGAAATACAGTTCTTCATCTACCTCAGGCATATGCTTTTGTTGCTCTGCGAGATAGTAGTTTTCGGATTTCTGTAATTTAACTTTCATGCCAGGCTCACTTAAAAATTTAATGAGGGCAGTGTTTTTAGGTAATCCTCGATTGGCACGCAT
>CANKGM010000145.1 GCA_947481355.1 Chitinophagaceae bacterium | reverse complement strand
TAAAATAAGGCTCCCCCGGATAACAATTTTCCTCATGCCAATAGCTTGATTGTCCAGTTTTAGCATTAATCTTTACAAGGCTATTATAAAAGCCTGTTCTCTTTTCAGGATGTAAACTGACCCCATAGGTGAATCCATAATCACCATTCATGTTGTATCGCTTATAATCAATACGAGGTAATTCAATGCAGGCATCTGAAATAACCGAAGCATCAATTTTCTTTGTACGTAAATTCATTCTATATCTTCTCAGTGTACCTATAGGTAAGGACACAGAAGGATTTTCAAGCTCTTTCAAATAGTACTTATTTACAATAGATGCATCATCATATGCATTCAAATCCATAACCAACTCTTCTCCCTCCTCCCATGCATTAACATGATGAAAACTAAAGAAAGGATCAGTTTCGAATTTGGCTTTTAATTTTCCTGTTTCTTTATCAACTATCCAAATCATTGCACCTTCTTTTGGAAGCCAATGATGATTCTCAATATAAGGACGCTTCCAAAAAAGCAACTGAATTGGCGTTACCAATAAAGGGCCAGCAGCAATAATGAAATATTTTTTACTCATTCCAAAACCATGAAGATATGCTGGCTTTGCCACCGGGATTGAACATAGGGCCTTGCCCTTATTCGCCATGTCATAGATTCGATAATAACTTTGCATACCAAACTTCACCACTAAGTTATACGCATGTTCATCCTCAAAGTGTGGATGCGCCGTAGTCTTATAGGCAAAAGCACCAGGCACAATTTCATCTACTCCAATTTTCTCAAGTGTTTTTGGATCAAACTCAACTTGCATAGGAGTTTCACCTAACGCCATATATCGCTCTCCAATCTTTGCAATATTAATCTTTGGATTATCAGTCATATTAGGAAGCATAGGAAAAACATATGACTGCACTTTTTTAAATATCGATTTGCATGGGTCAGTTGCAAACTCTGAATAACTTAAATCCCCCTGCTCAGTGGCCTTACGATAGGAATCACACTCAATATATTTGCATATGTAATCAACCTTGCCTTCACGAATATTAAAACTGTGCAACGCACCCATAGCATCAAACCAATGATTCAATCTTTTTTTATCTAGATTGAACATACCAGGACCATTCCTAATATAATTCCCTTGTAACCAATCGGGGATTTTCCCAATAACTGGAATATTATCTAGCGCATACTCTTTTTGATTGCGATTTATTCCTAAGGAAAAAAAAGATTGCGCTGTTTTCATACTTATTTAATTAACCTCTGCAAATTGCAATTGACTTACCTCTTTAATATCTTCTTGTCCATCGATTGTATTAGCAGCAATTTTACCCGATGCCATTACAGCAGGAACACCTGCTCCAGGATGAACCCCAGCTCCAACAAAGTATAAGTTATCAAAAAACCCTGACTTAACCTGTGGCCTGAAAAAACCAGATTGCATCATGGAAGGCTTTACTGAAAATGCCGCCCCTAAATGACTATTCAATCGCCTATGAAAATCAATAGGCGAAACAACATGTTTTGCTATAACATTAGACCGAAGATTGGGAAGATAATTATCTTCTAAAAATAACATCACACTTTCTACATAAGTGGGTAAGATTGATTCCCAATCCGTTTTTCCTTTCAAATTAGGAACAAGAGAAAGGACATAAAACGAGCCGCAGCCTTCTGGAGAAATTGTTTTATCAGTTCGGCTTGGCATATGAAGGTATAATCCCATTTCTTTCCCAAGCTCCTTCTTACTAAATATGTTCTCCATTAATTCCTTATACTTATCACTCAAAATAAGATTATGATGTTGCAGGGTTGAATCTTCGTAAGAGACTTTCGTTCCGAAATAAATAACTACCAATGAGTTACTATACTCCATTGTATTAATCCACGTCTTCAATTGAAATGGCAAATTTTTTGGTGCTATCAGATTATTAATGGCAAAAGCTACATCACCATTACAGATAACTTCATCAGCATTTACCTGAGTACCATCAGATAATATAACCCCACAGGCTTTTTTATCCCTTATAATGATTTCCTTAACCTCAGTATTAAAATGAATTTTACCACCACAATCTAAAAATAGTTTACCAAGCCCATTAACAATCGCACCAGTACCTCCCATGCCATAATGAACACCCCACTCTTTTTCAAACTGAATAATTAAACCATAGATAGATGGTGTATCAAATGGATTCCCTCCAATCAATAATGGATGAAATGAACAAACACGTCTAATAAAACTATTCTTCACAAATTTCGCTGCAAACCCATACATGCTTCTCCACGTTCCTGTAGAAATAACATGCGGAAATATTTTAGCGAAGGATGCAAATGAATGAAAACTTCGTTCTGTGAAGGGATGAAACCAATTAAATATAGCAGCAATGCCTTTTATAAATTTTCTATAGCCAGCTACATCAGCCGGACTAAACTTCTCTATTTCTTTTTCTGTCTTATGTTGATCCCGCCAATAATCAAAAGGTTGATTTTTCTCATCAAAAATTCGATAGAAAGGATCTAAAGGAACTAACGTCATATAATCCGCTTTCTTTTTACCAGCCAATTCAAATAATTCTTCGTATTGATGTGGCGCTGTGATCACTGTTGGGCCTCCATCAAACTTAAATCCATCAATACTATACTGGTATGCACGACCACCCCAATGATCTAATTTTTCATATATCGTTACGTCATTGCCTTTAGCCGCAAGTCGAATTGCTGCCGATAATCCACCAAACCCGCTTCCAATAACAGCAATTTTTTTAGGCTTTTTCATGCAAGCGAGTTAGATTAATATTTCATATTGATGCGCTGAGTAGAATTTGCTTTAAGCTCAAATAAGGCATCCTTGTAGCGAGGTGCACTAAATGTATTGTATGCATTATTAGAAACACCGTATCCTTCTTTTGGGATACCAATAAGATTTGTATTCAACTTCCCATCAGCATTAAAGTCATGAAACAAGGCTATAGCATAACGACCAACCGGCAAGCCTTTAACTATACACTGCGCTTTACCTTGGTTTGGTATTGCCTTCACTAACTGAATAGCTTTAGAAGTTAAAAATGGAAAACCCTCCTCATTATTGAATACAGCAATCAAAACTTCACCTTTAATAGGCTTAATATGATCAATTTCAATGAACAAATCCTGGGATTTAGCCTCCTTAAGGAGTAGGACGAAACTAATGAGAAAAAAATATTTGATCATTTAAGTGAATAGTATTGGTTATGCACAACAAATCTTGCCAAGAATTGTTTAAACTTCCTGAGATAATCTCATCTATTGTGCACCTGAGTATTTTTAAAAATTAATGGACTATGGCCCTTCGTTTAATCAGATTTATTCCCCTTTTTATCCTTTTTATTTCAACTTCAGTCCAAGCACAAAATCTTGGAAATCTTAATGGTTTCGTTAGAAAAGCCAAAAATCAAGTTCCCCTTCAAGGAGTTACGATTAAAATCAGTGGCACCGAAAAACAAGCGATTACAGACAGTAATGGATTCTATCGTATTAGAGGGATCGAAACAAAATCATATACCATTGAAGCCACCTCAATCGGCTTCAAATCTCAACAAAAATTTGATATTGAAGTGACTTCAGGAAATACGCTTGAGGTCAACTTTGATATGGAAGAAGAACCTGTTGAACTAGGCAATATCATCGTCAAAGCCAATTTTCCTAAACCTGTTGGATCAGTAAATTCAGTGCAAAGCCTCAATGCCAATGAAATCATCCGCTACCCTGGCGCAAATTTTGATATGGCTAAGGTAGTGCAATCACTTCCCGGCGTTTCAGGTTCAGTAGGATTCAGAAATGATATCATCATTCGAGGTGGTGCACCAAATGAAAATGTATACTATTTAGATGGAGTTGAAATTCCTTCGATAAACCACTTCGCAACGCAAGGGGCTGCTGGGGGACCAGTGGGGATGTTGAACGTTTCTTTTCTAGATAAAGTAACACTTCATACTTCCGCCTTCCCGGCAAAATACGATAATCCGTTATCCGGTGTTCTTCAATTTAAACAACGAAACGGTAATCCAGAAAAAGTTCAGGGTAACTTCAGGCTGAGTGCAAGTGAAGCTGCATTTACTACCGAGGGGCCACTGGGAAAGAAAAATGGCAATACCACGTTTTTAGCATCAGTGAGAAGATCATACTTGCAATTTCTATTTAAATTAATTGGACTTCCATTTCTACCCGACTATTGGGATTATCAATATAAAGTAACACATAAGCCGAATAAGAACAATGAAATCAGCTTCATTGGAATTGGCTCGATAGATCACTTCAGTTTCTTAAAACCTAAAGATGCAACACTCGAGCAGCTTGCTATACTAGATCAAATTCCATTGAACTCTCAAATAACCAATACCATTGGAATTACCTGGAGACATGCCCTTGAAAGAGGTTACTGGCAATTCGTATTGAGCAGAAATCATCTTGACAACCGTGCAGATAAATTTGTAAACAATGATATTGGAAATGAAGCAAATAGGGTTTTAAAATACAAATCGATTGAAGATGAAAACAGACTCCGCTATGAAATTAACTTCCCTATTGGAGATGTTCAAATGAATGCTGGTGCACAATTGATTTCTACAAACTACAACAACAGCACATACCAGCGAAGAGCAGGATACACTGCTGAGTACTACACCGAATTCAGCATGTTGCGCTATGGCGCATTTGTTAATGGAACAGTTAAGGTATTAGACGATAAACTGACTGTTACAGGTGGAGTAAGAACTGACGGGAACAACTACATGCAAGAAGGATCTGCACTTGGGAAAAATATATCGCCTAGACTATCCCTTAGCTATGCATTAGCGAAAGGATTGAATGCAAACGCTTCTGTGGCACGCTATTATAAACTACCAACCTATACGATATTAGGATTTAAAGTAAATAATCAGTTTGTAAACAAGGATGTAGACTATATTCGTTCTGATCATTTTGTAGGCGGCCTTGAATGGCTACCAAATTCAACAACCAGAATTACTGCAGAAGGATTTATTAAAAATTATTCCGATTACCCCATTTCAGTTTCAACGGGTGTCTCGCTTGCAAACTTCGGTGGCGACTTCGGTGTATTTGGAAATGAAAAAATTGTTAGTACAGGAAAAGGGAAAGCGTCTGGATTTGAATTGCTTTTTCAACAACGACTCACTAAAAATTTCTATGGCATATTTTCATACACCTTCTACAACAGTAAATTTTCTGGACTAGATAAAAAACTAATTCCTTCAGCATGGGATAATAAACACCTCGTATCCTTTACTGGTGGCTACCGTTTCAAACACAATTGGGAAGTTGGAGTACGATTTAGACTTCAAGGTGGCGCACCATATACACCATTTGATACATATCAATCATTAGAAAATTATTACTTCATAACACAAGGTGTTCTCGACTACACCAAAATCAATCAATTGAGGTTAAAAGCATTTCATGCAGCAGATATCAGAATTGATAAAAAATTCAACTTTAAAAAATGGACATTTGATTTGTTCATGGATATTCAAAATGCCTATAACAATAAAAACCCTACACCATCTGGATTTACATTAAAAAGGAATCCTGATGAAAGTTATGCTACCACTACTGGAGAGCCTTATAATCCTGGTATATTCAATAACCCCTTTGCTCCTAATAATAGACAAAAAGGAATACCCGT
>CANKGM010000144.1 GCA_947481355.1 Chitinophagaceae bacterium | reverse complement strand
GATTATAAAGGCTATACACAGGCAGTTCCTATCCGAGATTATGAAAAATATGCCCCCTATATTGCCAAAATCAAGGAGGGCAAGCAAAATATTTTATGGCCCGGCAAGCCCATTTACCTAGCTAAAACCTCCGGCACCACCTCTGGAGCTAAATATATACCGATTACTAAGGACTCAATCCCCAATCATATTAATACAGCACGTAACGCCCTTTTATTATATATAGCGGAATCTGGAAATGCCAGTTTTGCTGATGGTAGAATGATCTTTTTATCCGGATCACCTGTGCTCGACCGCATAGGTGGTATCCCAACAGGCAGGTTGAGCGGCATCGTAAATCATCATATTCCTGGTTACCTGAGAAAAAATCAATTGCCCTCTTACGAGACGAATTGTGTTGAAGACTGGGAAACAAAGCTCGATCGAATCGTTCAGGAAACTATCGAGCAGGATATGACCCTTATTAGTGGCATTCCCCCTTGGATGCAAATGTATTTTGACCGTTTAATGGAAAAGACGGGCAAGAAAATAGGTGACTTATTCCCTAATTTTTCAGTGCTGGTGCATGGCGGGGTAAATTTTAGTCCATATAGGTCCAAATTAATGGATAGCATCGGTCGAAAAATAGATACGGTTGAAACCTTTCCTGCCTCAGAAGGATTTTTTGCTTTTCAAGACACCTTAGCGCAGGAAGGTTTATTGCTCAATACGAATTCAGGCATTTTCTTTGAATTCATTCCAGCTGAGGAAATCTTTAATGAAAATCCAACCCGGTTAAGTCTAAGCGATGTTAAGTTGGGCGTAAACTATGCCCTCATCGTCAATAATAATGCAGGACTCTTTGGATATAACATAGGAGATACCGTGAAATTTGTTTCCTTGGATCCCTATCGAATTATAGTGAGCGGCCGTATTAAGCACTTTATCTCGGCTTTCGGTGAACACGTTATAGGAGAAGAGGTAGAATACAGCATGTTGGAAGCGTCAAAAAGCATAGGCGCTCGAATTGTTGAATTTACAGTAGCACCAATGGTGGAACAAGGTAAGGGACAATCCTATCATGAGTGGTTTGTTGAATTTGAAGAGATTCCCTCAAACCTTGAATTGTTTGCAGAAAAGGTAAATCAACATATGATGATTAAAAACATCTATTATGATGATTTAATTAAAGGCAATATCCTAAAGCCATTGGTTATCCGCCCACTTGCAAAGAATGCTTTTATCGATTACATGAGGGCTATTGGAAAACTAGGCGGACAAAACAAAGTACCTCGTTTAAGCAATGACAGAAGCATTGCAGATCAGTTAGCTAAATTTGTCATCAAATAAATACTAATTTTATAGAATGAAATTTGATTTTTCTCAAGAGGTAAATTTGGCTAGCGATATCACGGTGCGACAAAAAAACATTGGAGTATTCGGCTCTACCGGTTCAATTGGGACGCAAACCTTAGATGTAATTAGATCTCATCCATCCCTTTTTAAAGCAACAGTACTAACAGCATATTCTAATGTAAAGCTGCTAATAGAACAAGCACGCGAGTTCAATCCATTAGCAGTTCTCATTACAGATCAGTCATTATATCCCAAACTTAAAGAAGGTCTAGCAGGAACAGATATTCAACTATTCGCAGGAGAAGAAGCGCTTGAGGAAGTTGCTGCATTGGAATGCTTTGAGCTTATGGTAGCTGGAATTGTTGGGTTTGCCGGATTAAAACCAACATTAATGGCTATTCAAACGGGCAAAACAATTGCATTAGCAAACAAAGAAACATTGGTGGTAGCAGGTGATGTAGTGATGAAGTTAGCAAATGAAAAAAAAGTTTCGATCATTCCCGTAGACTCTGAACACTCTGCTATTTTTCAATGCCTTGTTGGTGAAGACTTCAACCCGATTGAAAAAATAATTTTAACCGCATCAGGCGGTCCTTTTTTCGGTAAAAAACCAAATTATTTGGTGAACGTAAAACGAGAGCATGCCATTGCACATCCCAATTGGAGTATGGGTGCAAAAATTTCGGTTGACTCTGCAACGTTGATGAACAAAGGGTTAGAGATGATTGAAGCCAAATGGCTCTTTGGCCTTCAACCCTCCCAGATTGAAGTTGTGATACATCCTCAAAGTTTTATTCATAGCATGGTTCAGTTTAACGATGGAAGTATTAAAGGTCAAATGGGATTGCCAGATATGAAATTGCCAATTCAATATGCTATGGCCTATCCACAACGCATCCAAAATAATTTTACTAGATTCAACTTTGCAAAATCTTCACCCATGAGTTTTGAACCACCCGATTTCAAGACTTTTAAAAATTTAGGACTTGCGATTTCTGCCATGCATAAAGGTGGAAACATGCCCTGTATTCTAAATGCCGCAAATGAAATTGCAGTGTTTGGTTTCTTGAAAAATAGGGTTGGGTTTTTGGATATGACAGAAATTATTGAACGAACCATCGCCGAAATACCATTTATCCAAAATCCTACACTTCAAGATTATTTTGATTCCGATGGGGAGGCTAGAAATTTCGCAGCATCCTTAATGAACATATAAGCTAAATAACACAGTATCCTTTTTAACATTTAACTAAACGCATTATAATTATTACCAAAGGTTCATTTCATACCTTTGAAACTCTAAATAAACACTATGAATCATTTCGCTCATGTTTTGCTCAATATAAACTGGAATGTGGTGGGACTTCAGGCCGGACAATTAATATTATCATTGTCAATTTTGGTTATTCTTCATGAACTAGGACACTTCATACCTGCTAAAATATTTGGGTGCCGAGTAGAAAAATTTTACCTCTTCTTTGATCCTTGGTTTTCAATAGCCAAGAAAAAAGTTGGAGATACCCTTTATGGAATTGGTTGGTTGCCATTGGGTGGATACGTAAAGATCGCTGGTATGATCGATGAGAGTATGGATAAAGAACAACTAAAACAACCTGCTCAATCATGGGAATTTAGAAGCAAGCCAGCTTGGCAGCGACTTATTATCATGATTGGTGGGGTTACAGTGAATGTGTTGTTGGCATTCTTTATTTATGCCATGATTTTATTTAAATGGGGTGAAACAAAGTTACCCAATAAGAATCTTACCAATGGTATTTGGGTGGTGGATACTGTAGTAAATGAAGTGGGATTAAAAAACGGGGATAAAATTGTAAGCGTAAATGGTCAGCCTGTAAAATATTTTGAAGACTTAAATGCAGCCATGCTTCTTGGCGAAAAGATGACTATTGATCGCAATGGTGAAACTAAGGAGCTCGATATACCGGTGAATTTCATCGAAAAAATTGTAGAAAAGGGTAAACGCACTATTCTACTCATGCCTAGGATTCCAGCATTAGTTGCTGACGTGGATTCAAAATATGATGCTGCTCAACAAGGGTTAAAGGCACAAGATCAAATTGTTGGAATTGATTCAACCTCCATCAGTTTCTTTGATGAAATCAAACCCCTTATACTTAATAGAGCAGGAGATAGTATTTTATTGAAAGTGAAACGTGGAAATGAAATAGTAGAAATCAATACGCGGGTTGGATTAGATACATCTATAGGTTTTCATGTAGCTATAGCTAGTATGGATGAGATGGAAAAATCAGGTCTTTACCATTTTGAAACAACAAAGTATAGCTTCTTCGCTTCTTTCCCTGCAGGTATGAACAAAGCCATTGACAAACTTGGTTTTTATGTATCACAGTTCAAGAAAATATTAAACCCTTCAACAGGTGCATATAAAGGACTTGGCGGTTTCAAATCTATGGGATCAATATTTCCTAAATATGGCTGGGATTGGGAAGCGTTTTGGAATATTACAGCATTCTTTTCTATTGTTCTTGCCTTTATGAATTTATTGCCAATACCTGCTCTCGATGGTGGGCATGTATTGTTTACGTTAATTGAAATGATTACCGGTAGAAAGCCAAATGAAAAGTTTTTAGAATACGCCCAGATTGTTGGAATGGTATTGTTATTTGGGTTGATGATTTATGCCAACGCAAACGATTGGTTAGGATGGGGTAGAAATAGATAATTTAAATTTATATATTTCGAAAAAGGCATCCATAGGGATGCCTTTTTTTATAGAAAAAGGTAATAGTCTTTTAGTAATTCTGTGAATCTAGTGGTATACTCGTTATGAGCATTTCGGATAGTAATGACTTCTGATTTAATTTCTATTGGTGTAGCTTTAAAGCCAATCATGTATCGAAAGGTATCATGCATTGGACTTTGTTTTACTTCAACATTAAAGTGTGGAAATAAATCGACTTTTTTAGCTAGTTCTATTGTTTCCTCTTTTCTATTTGACGGAATGAGTACAAAGAAGTATCCCTCCTTATGCAAAAGTTTTTTTGCGTGGAAAAAGAGTGAAGTAAAGGATAGCCCTTCTTCATGCCTAGCTAAATTGACGCCATGTGAAGGTGAGGTGAGTTGCCTTTCGAAAAATGGAGGATTTGAAATGATGAGTTCAAAACTTTTGTCAGATTCATATTCTCTGATATCTTGATTTACAGCATTACATCTATTATTCCATGGGCTTAGGCGTATGTTCTCATTCAATTGTTCATAGCAAGATGTATCAATTTCAATTGCTTTAATTGTTGCATCATTTTTTTGGGCTACCATGAGGGATAATAATCCGGTTCCTGCTCCAATATCCAATACCTGTATTGCGTTGATTTGTAATGAAGCTACCCATGCGCCAAACAAGGAAGCATCCGTAGTTACTTTCATGCTGCACCTTTCTTGATTGATGATGAATTCCTTGAATTGAAAGTACGTATTGCTCATGGTTGTGAAATGGTTTACCAAGAGGCTCTTGCCGATGCTGCAGCAGATAGTGGAGAGGTAATTCCTTTTAAGAATTTATGATAACCCGTTAACGCAATCATTGCAGCGTTGTCTGTACAATATATGGGAGATGGAATATGTATATTCCATTGGTATTTCTCACCCATTTCCATTAATCCATTTCTTAATCCTTTGTTTGCTGAAACACCACCGGCTAAACAAATCGTTTTGATGCCTGTCTTTGCACTTGCTTTTTTTAATTTATGCAACAGAATGTTTACAATGCATTGTTGAATCGATGCACAAATATCATTTCGATTTTTTTCTATAAAATCGATGTCTTCTTTAATTTGTTTTTGCAAGAAATAAAGAATAGAAGTCTTTACTCCACTGAAACTAAAATTTAATCCTTCTAGTTGAGGCTCAGGAAAATGATATCGTTCTCTATTTCCAAGTTGAGCATATTGATCAATCAACGGACCGCCTGGATAGGGAAGTCCAAGCATCTTGGCAGCTTTGTCAAATGCTTCTCCTGCAGCATCGTCAATCGTTTCGCCTAGTACTTCCATCGTTAGTGGATCTTTGCACAAAACAATTTGAGTATGTCCACCGCTTACGGTTAGACAAAGAAAAGGGAATGTAGGTTGAGGAGATTCAATTAAGTTGGAAATCACATGTGCTTGCATATGGTGCACACCAATCACTGGAATGTTTAATGACATGGCAAGTGATTTCGCAAAACTTGAACCCACTAAAAGTGCTCCAATCAATCCAGGTGATTGGGTGAATGCAATGGCATCCAATTCGGATAATGTAATGTTGGCCTCTTTAATCGCTTTATCCACTACGGGCACAATATTTTGCATATGTGCTCTGCTAGCCAGTTCTGGCACAACTCCTC
>CANKGM010000143.1 GCA_947481355.1 Chitinophagaceae bacterium | reverse complement strand
TATGGTCCGCGATACTGATCAGGATTCATCGCCTTGTGAATCCAAGGCATTTTGCCAAAACCACCTTTGCCATCAAATTTATATGGACTCATTTCCATTGATGCGGTAGATGTGCCGTGGTAAGCATGGTCCAATACAATCACATCTTTTTGTTTGGTGAAATGCCGGCTCATGCGAATGGCTAAGTCGTTTGCTTCGCTTCCGCTGTTGGTGAAATAGCAA
Organism: Chitinophagaceae bacterium; assembly: GCA_947481355.1. Taxonomy (GTDB): domain Bacteria; phylum Bacteroidota; class Bacteroidia; order Chitinophagales; family Chitinophagaceae; genus Pollutibacter. The sequence goes on along the minus strand of CANKGM010000143.1, from coordinate 5,509 downwards.
ACAGATAAAGAAGGATCGAGTGTTTTTTTCAACTTCTTAGCAAACTCTATCATGTGATCGTTCAAGTAGCGTGTGTTGGTATTCAATGTTGCAATTTGTCGTTGCATTCTTTTTACCACAGTAGGATGACAATGCCCAACATGACTTGGATTGTTAACGCAGTCTACAAAGGTGTTTCCCTTATCATCATATAAATACTGCAAGGCCCCTTTTACAATTTTTAATTTCTTTTTATAACTGATGCTGAGGTTGTAGCCGATATTTTCTTTCCGATCTTTTAATATTTCGTGGTATTCATCTTTTTCGTTGATGATAGATGAAAATCCACAAGCTGTTCTAAATGCATCAATTGCTTTGATGGGATTAATTTCAATGAGCTTGAAAAGCAATTCCCACGCGGGTTTTTCGGTGATGAAGTGATGTTCGTTATCACTGTCTAGTGATGCATTGAACGCTGATTGGGTAACACTGATACATAGTCGTGCAGCGATGAGGTAATACAGCAGATCAATTTCTTTTTCTGTGAGTGGATTTATTTTATGGTATGCACGAACAATCAACTTAGCTGCAGATAAAGGTTCAATATTGTTAAGCATGGCATAAGTACAGGCCACGGCAACATTGTTGATTCGAGCGGTATAGACCATGTCGCCAAAATCAATCAGCCCGCTGATATGATCACCTTCAGTGATGAGGTTATAATCATTGGCATCGTTGTGCGCGTAACTATGTGGAAGGGAAGTAAGCTCTGGGAGTACTTCGGTTTCAAATTGAAGTAAAAAATATCCGGCAATTCTTCTTTTTTCGTGATGGCGGATATGCTGTAATTTTTTATTCGCGTCCATTGCCGTGCTGATATCCCAAGTATAATGCCGGTGCATGGCAGGATGTGAAAACGTGCTGAGTACTTTATCCATGTTGCCTAAAAAATTACCAAGGTCTAGATAGAGTAAATCTGATTTTTCTTTTCTATCCACCCAAAAGGTACCTTCTAAATATGTGAATAGACGCAGGTAATAATTAGTATCATCGATAACGAGGGTTGAAATTTCTTTTCCAGCAGTACTTGGTAGCACATGTTGAAACTTGCTAGCTAGATTACTATTCGATAAGTGGTTGATGATTTTTACCTGTGCATCAAGAAAGTGTATCTGGTGCTCATCGGTGGCAATTTTCAGTACATATTTTTTCCCATCCTCTCCTCGAAGTAAAAAATTCTGCTCATCATATCCTTGTAATGAGGAGGCTTTTACCTTCAAGTGATAGTAATCTTGAATAAGTTGTTCAGCTTCTTGGGTTGAAAATAGTTTCATCGTTGATGTTTAATTGCGGCTGTAAGTTCATAAAATTTCATCATTCTATGAATTGCTTGTAACCTATCCACAAAGTTAGGTTCATTGTAGCTTTTTTTAGGTTGTATATGGGCAAACAAGGGCATTTATTGACTCAATAAATTTTTACATAAATAAATGCCATATCTATTTATATTTCAGCCTAACAGAATTACATTTGTCCATAAAATTATTATTATGAAGCCTAACTGGAAAGGTGTCTATCCCGCGATTACAACAAAGTTTAAACCAAACGGAGAATTAGATATTGATTTAAACGTCAAAGGTTTTAATGCACAACTGGAAGCAGGTGTGGATGGCATTATTTTAAGTGGATCATTGGGTGAAGCCAGCACTATAACCGAAGCCGAGAAAGAGACCTTGCTTAAGGAGGCTCTCAAGACTATTGGCGATAAAGTGCCTGTTTTATTGAATATTGCTGAAGGCTCAACGGATGAAGCAGTTCGTCAAGCGAAATTGGCTGAGAAATGGGGTGCACATGGGTTGATGTTGTTGCCACCGATGCGCTATAAGAGTGATGATAGGGAAACCATTTATCATTTCACTCAAGTGGCAGAAAATACTGGACTTCCCATTATGATTTATAACAACCCAGTAGACTATAAAATTGATACTACACCCGATATGTTTGAGGTTTTAATCAAACATAAAAATATTCAAGCTGTTAAAGAGTCTACCCGTGATATTACGAATGTGACCAGATTGATAAATAAATTTGGAACCGATTTAAAGATTCTATGTGGTGTGGATACATTAGCCATGGAAGAATTGGTGATGGGTGCTGATGGTTGGGTAGCAGGCCTGGTATGTGCTTTCCCTGCAGAAACGGTTGCTATTTATCGCTTGGTAAAAGCAGGTCGTATCGCTGAGGCTACTAAGATTTACCGCTGGTTCATGCCGTTGCTTGAATTGGATATTCATCCTAAATTGGTGCAGTATATTAAATTCTGTGAGTCCAAAACCGGAATGGGAAGTGAATATGTTCGCGCTCCACGACTAACCTTGGTTGGAGAAGAGCGTAAACGCGTTGAAACCATTATCGATACTGCCCTTGCTGTTAGACCAACCTTGCCTGATTATAAATCAATTGTGCTATAGTCTCTAGGTATTTTGTCTTTTTATATTGTGTTTACTTGAATCAACAGTTTCAGTGAACACCCCCTCAATATTCGTAAAAAACAACTATGAATCAATATAACGACGCATCGATTTCGGAAATCAACCTGGTGATGGATGCTGCAAAAGCTGCTGCTCCGATTATGAGAAAACTATCGTTGAGCAAACGTGCTGAATTGATGAATGCCATTGCGGATGGACTAGAACAAAGTGGTGATGAGTTGATTGCTGTTGTTATGGGAGAGACAAATTTGCCTGATGCACGTCTTCGTGGTGAGCGAGGCAGAACAATATTTCAATTAAGGAGCTACGCAAAGGCCTGTGCGAAAGGCGATTGGATTGAAGCAAGCATCGATACGGCTATTCCTGATAAAGTGCCACCAAAACCAGATATCAGAAAGATGTTGGTTCCACTGGGTCCAGTTGTTGTTTTTGGATCAAGTAATTTCCCATTCGCCTATTCAACTGCCGGAGGTGATACGGCTTCTGCTTTAGCTGCTGGTTGTCCAGTTATCGTTAAGGCTCATCCTGCTCATCCACAAACCAGTCAACTCGTAGCCGATATTATAGATAAAGCCGTTGAATCGGTTGGATTACCTAAAGGGGTATTTAGTCATGTTCATGGTTCTTCTTTTGAAGTTGGCAAGGCTTTGGTAATGCATCCACATACAAAAGCAGTTGGTTTCACGGGATCCTATAGCGGTGGTAAGGCATTGTATGATATGGCTAATCAACGCAAGGAACCAATTCCTGTTTTCTCTGAAATGGGCAGTGTGAACCCCGTTTTTCTATTGAATGAAAAATTGGCTGCAGATCCAGCATCGATTGCTGCTAACTATGCAGGTTCAATCACTTTGGGTGTGGGACAGTTTTGTACCAACCCAGGATTGATTATTGGTATAAAAAGTGAGGCACTTGATCAATTTATTTCATCCCTTGCTGTTCAAATTGGAAATATTCCCCCAGGCAAAATGTTGCATCCTGGTATTGCAAAGGCCTATATTGAAAAACGCTCAGAGGCATTGGCTCAACAAGGAGTTACACTTATCGCGGCTTCATCAATAGAGGCATCCGCTGATCAAGGAATTCCAACCATTGCCACTACGAGTGGTGCAGTGTTTCTAAAAAATCATCAACTTCATCAAGAAGTATTTGGTCCATATTCATTAGTAGTTCAATGTGCCGATGCCGCTGAGATGTTGGCTGTAGCTCATCAGATTGAAGGACAGCTAACTGCAACCATCATGGCAACGGATAAAGACATCAATAGTCATGTAGATATTTTTGATGCGGTAGTTGAAAAATGTGGAAGAATGATTTTGAATGGCGTGCCTACCGGAGTGGAAGTTTGCTTGAGCATGCACCATGGTGGTCCATTCCCTTCTACTACAGATAGTCGATTCACCTCAGTGGGTGCAGATGCGATAAAACGTTTTGCACGACCGATGTCTTTTCAAAATTTTGCAGATCATTTTCTTCCCCTTGAATTACAAAATTCGAATCCATTGGGCATCAACAGAACTATTAATGATGAACTTTCTAAACAAGCCGTTTCTTAATTTTTAATCATAACGAGATGAAACAGTATGTAATTATCGCACGCGACGGAACTGATACAGAAGCTCTCCCACGCAGAATGGCTGCACGTCCTGCTCACCTTGCAGGAGTAAGTGGACTTAAGGCCAATGGACATTATGTTTCAGCTGGCGCCATGCTAGATGACGATGGCAAGATGAAGGGAAGCGTAATGATTCTTCAATTTGAAACCGATGCAGATTTTCAACAGTGGTATGCCAACGAACCCTATGTACAAGAAGGTGTTTGGAAGGAGATTGAAGTGCATCCGTTTAGGGTAGCACAGGTAGACTAGACGAGGACTAGTTGTTAAAATATTTTTTTATTGACCAAGAGTCAAAAAAAATTACACATTCTTTTGCTATTGATTGTATTTTGCATGTAATACAATCTGATTATGAAAAGTAGGTTCTTGCGTTCGCTTTTTATTGTGATTCTCCTTAGTGCTGGCCATTCCAGTTTTTCTCAACACATTGATTCCATGATGGCAATCTATGCCGATCAATTTCCAACGGAGAAAGTTCATATTCATTTTGATAAATCAATTTACAATAAGGAAGAAACTATTTGGTATAAGGCCTATATCCTTTCAGATGCAGGGTTAAGCAATTTGAGTAAAAACTTCTATATGGAGTGGTACGATACCACGGGAAAGATGATCAAGCAAACAGTTGCTCCATTGTTTCAATCTACTGCAAAAGGGAATTTTGATTTACCAGCAGACTATACAGGAAATTTCATTCATGTAAAAGCTTATACACGCTGGATGCTGAATGACGATTCGGTATTCACTTATGAAAGAGATCTTATCATAAATAATAATACGGCCCCAGAAGTATATAAACCGGTTGTGTATAAAACGCAAGTGTCTTTATTCCCTGAGGGAGGATTTTTGATCAATGGAATCAATACTCGTATTGCATTCAAAGCTGTCAATCAGTTTGGGGCGCCTGTTTCCATCAAAGGAGTACTTGTTAATGATAAAAATAAAGTACTTGATTCCTTAAAAGTAAAGCACGATGGTATGGGAAGTTTCTTTCTACTGCCAAAGCTTGGTGAAACGTATCAAATAAAATGGACAGACGAAAAAGGTAAATCTGGAGTTACTCCATTTGAAACACCTAAAAATACAGGTGCATCCATCTCCATTAAAACTACAAATGATAAAGCGCTCATAAAAGTTGAAAGGACTGCTAATGCTCCTGAAAACTTTAAGAACATGAATTTGTTGGTGCATATGAATAGAGTGCTGTTTTATAAAATCAGTTTAAATGCAGCAGATAAATTATTGTTGAATGCTGAAATTCCGATTGATGAAATGCAAACTGGTATTCTACAATTTTCATTATTTACATCAGACTGGGTTCCTGTTTCAGAGCGGATTGTTTTTATAAACAACCGTTTACATGAATTTAGTGCGAAACTCATTCCACAGTTAACAACGGTTACTAAACGCGGAAAGAATG
>CANKGM010000142.1 GCA_947481355.1 Chitinophagaceae bacterium | reverse complement strand
CTAAATCGGTAAAGCATTTTTTCAATGTTCAGGTTTCACCCTATTGGAATAATCATTATGTTTTTGATTCTTTAGCTATCTCTCAACTTAAATCACTTGGAGATGTATTTATTTATACTATAATTATAAATACGATTGTTCCAGTATTAAATGCTTATGGTAGAATGAGTGGTGATAACGAATATATAACTCAGGCTAATGCATTGTTAATGAATATACCTCCTGAATCCAATAAAATAATAAAAGAATTCAAGAAGATCGGTCTTATTCCTCGAAATGCTAAAGAATCACAGTCCTATCTACACATATACAATACCTATTGTAGTAAAATCAAATGCACTCAATGTGAAATAGGTATTTGCTCAAATTATAGAGACTCTGATTATTCGATTATCCAATTGTAGTTAATGTTTACTTGAATAGAGGGGTGTATACTTTCTTTAACTGGGCAAGTTTCTGCTATTTCGTTTATTCTAAATTGTTCTTTTTCGTCAAATATCGATGTTGCAGGCCAAGTAAATGTTAAGTTTATGGTACTTATCCTTCTAGGATTTGCGGCCATAATTTTTTCTGTGTTTATAACCAAACCAATCAACCTTAATTCAAAATCCTTTGCTCTTATGGCAATGGTTGTAATGATGCAGGAGGCTAAGGCTGTTCCGACTAAATCAGTTGGGGAGAATCTTTCACCTTTTCCTTGGTTGTCTAATGGGGCATCTGTTTCAAATTTGGAGTTAGAATGTAAATGAGTTGCTAAAGTTCTGAGTTCTCCGGTATAGGATACTGCTGATGTCATACTATTTTTATTTAAATTTACATAACATATATACACTATGCTTAAATCTAGCCTTCTTATCCTCATTTTTTCTCTGTATAGTTTTGCTTCTTTTTCACAGCGGGTACCTGCATCGAAATCCAATAATAGATCCTCAGATAAGCAAGCTAAACGCGATAAAATAAATGAGTTAATTAGAAATGAAGAGGAGGGTATTGCCTCATTTAAAAAACAATCCACTATACAATTCAAAATGAATAATGATGGAAATGGGTTTTTGTATGAATTTGGTAAAATGAAAAGCCCTTACAGAACAACCCTCTTTCAACTTGAATATGGAGAGAAGCAACATCCTAAGCAACAAAAGCAAAGCACTAGTTCTTATGTAGGTGGTGGTTTTACTGTATTTGGCAAACCCTTCATATATGGCAAACAAAATATTTTTTATCAACTTAAATTAGGCTCAGGTCAACAGATTTTGATTGGTGGGAAAGGCAATAAAAATGGTGTGGCTATTTCAGGGGTTTTGGTGGGTGGTTTTTCTGCTGGACTTGTGAGACCATATTACATGGAATTTGCTTCGGATATCGGTAGTGTAAAAAAGAAGTTTTCAGAAGCAGATCGTGAATTATTTATGAACCCCGAAAATATTATTGGTGGCACTGGCTTATCAAAAGGATGGAATGAGTTGAAATTTAATCCAGGTGTATATGCTAAAACAGGACTTCGATTTGATTGGGCTCGTTTTAATCAAGTTGTATCGGCTCTTGAATTTGGATTTTCATTTGATTTCTATTCAAAAAAAGTAGTCCAAATGGTAGATGTCCCTGGTAAATCTTTCTTTCCCACAGCCTATATTTCACTCGTTTTTGGTAAACGCAAGTAATGTAACTTCGCACCATATTGATCAAGAATGAAAGAATTGCCCATCATAGATCCAGTTGTTGAACAAAAGATAAAAAAGCCAGATTGGCTCAGAGTAAGACTTCCTATTGGGGAAAGCTATCGACATGTTCGTTCCTTAGTAGATACTCATAAGTTACATACCATTTGTGAAAGTGGAAATTGTCCAAATATGGGCGAATGTTGGGGTGAAGGAACCGCAACATTCATGATCTTAGGTAATATTTGTACCCGTAGCTGTGGTTTTTGTGCAGTAGCTACTGGTAGGCCAGAAGCAGTTGATTGGGATGAACCACAGCGAGTAGCTGAAGCCATACACCTGATGAAAGTAAAGCATGCTGTGATCACATCTGTGGATAGGGATGAATTATCAGATGGAGGTAGTACTATTTGGTATAATACCATAAAAGCAGTTAAAGCACTTAATCCATCTACAACATTGGAGACCTTAATCCCTGATTTTAGAGGTATAGATGATCAAATTCAACGAATAGTTGATGCTGCGCCAGAAGTAGTTTCTCATAATATCGAAACAGTTGAGGAGCTAACCAGAAAAGTTAGAATTCAAGCCAAATACTGGAGAAGCATGGAAGTGCTAAGAAAGTTAAAATCAAGTGGCATGCGGACTAAGTCTGGCATAATGTTAGGCTTGGGTGAAAAAAAGGAAGAAGTAATTCAAACTATAAAAGATTTGGCGGATAATGGGGTAGATGTGATAACCATTGGTCAATACCTTCAACCTACTAAAAAGCACCTATCCGTTAACCGCTTTGTTCATCCTGATGAATTCAAAGAATATAAAGAAATCGGTTATACCCTTGGCATAGATTATGTAGAAAGTGGCCCCTTAGTTAGGTCTTCTTATCATAGCGAAAAACATGTTATTCCAGGATACGGAAAACAGCTTTGGGAAAAAGAGAAGGCATTGCTAATCGGTAACAATTAGAGCCTTTAGGTTATTTTTTTTGTTCCCAAACCAATGCACTAGCTCCTAGTATAGCTGCATCAGATTCTTTGAGGTGACTTACTAATATTTTCACTTTATTTTGGAATACCTGAATCAGGTTTTCCTCCATGTACTTTCTAGTTGGTTTTAGGATTAAATCTCCTGCCTTCATTAATCCTCCAAATAGTATAATGGCTTCAGGGCTACTAAACATAACGGCATTTGCTAAGGCAAGCCCTAGGATCTTTCCAGTAAATTCAAAAATTTCTAAAGCTAGTTTATCACCTTTGATAGCTGCATCATAGACTACCTTTGAATCAAGTGAGTTTTTATCAACTGATTTTAATAAGCTGTCTTCATTACTTTGTTCAAGTAGTTCAATAGCGGTAAGTCTTACGCCAGTTGCTGAAGCGTAACTTTCAAGTGACCCTTTTTTACCAGTTCCTGCGTGCATTCTTCCATCTGGTATAACGATAGTATGTCCAAGCTCACCAGCAAATCCATCATGTCCATAAATGAGTTGTCCATTGGCAACAATTCCACTTCCTACACCTGTGCCTAGTGTTATCATGATAAAGTCCTTCATCCCTTTTGCCGCACCGTACATCATTTCTCCGATCGCCGCTGCGTTTGCATCATTAGTTAGAGTGACGGGAAGTTTGAACTTGTTAGCAATCAATTCTGCTAATGGTATAATCCCTTTCCATGGTAGGTTAGGTGCATATTCAATGTTCCCATTGTAAAAGTTGCCATTAGGAGCACCAACACCTATCCCTTTAATTTTATCAATTCCACCAGCATTGTCAATGAGAATAATTAAATGATCATAAAGCTCATCAATAAATGTGCCAATTTGAGCATGTTTTTTGGTTGATATTTCACCAGAAAAAAGCACATTTCCAACATGGTCTACAATACCGAATTTTGTACCTGTACCACCAAGATCAATTCCAATGGCATAAACCCCTTCAGTTGTAATGATCGAACTCATATGTTTAATTAAAAAAGTAAAAAAAACAGCCACAATTTGTGGCTGCTCAAGATACATAAAAATGTCAGAAAATTAATGCCCTGATGCAACTTGTGCATCAACATCCAATCCTTGTTTTTTTAGTACAGAATTCGTTTTAACTGCATGCCAAGCCAAATAAGCAAAGCATAGCAATGGTACAATGTAAGAAAGCTGTGTATTTGAATGGATCGATAAATCTGTTAATGGATCAAGGTCAATGATTGATCCTTGTGTTGGAGGTATAATGGCTCCTCCAAGTATCATCATGATTAAAAATGCGGAACCTTGACTAGTGTATTTTCCAATACCATTTACGGCAAGTGCAAAAATACAAGGCCACATCACTGCACAACATAATCCAGTGCTTATGATTGCATAATTTGCAACCATACCTGTATTAGTAATTGCAATAACCATCGCTAACGTAGCTAAAACCGATACTGTCAACAATAGTTTTACTGGCTTTTCTTCGGCGAAAAGGAATGCAATAACTGCAATAGCTATACAAACAGGATATAATAAAAAGTCATTCACATCATTACCCTTAATTATGTTTACGACCAATATCACACCAAATGCTATAAAAGGAACTACAATAACGAGAATTCGTTTAACACTTTTTTTCAAGTTGAATACACTTACCGCACCCGTCCAACGGCCAATCATCATAGAACCCCAGAAAAGAGAAATAAGATGTGAGATGTGTGAATCATCATATCCTCCAAATGCCTGTTTCTTTAACAGAGCACCAAAGTTATTGTCAATAGTAACCTCAACGCCTACATAAACAAAAATGGCAATCATGCCAAGCACCAATTGAGGATAAGCCATAGCACCCCATCCAATAGGATTCTTCTTTGCTGCCAACATAGAAGCAAAAAGGATTATCAATATTGATATCAATGATGTGATAATGATGATTGATTTTTTGTAACCTGTTACGTCTTTTACCCAGTCTGAAAATAAAACAGGTAGAAAAAGAGCACCAATAACAAGCAAGATGTACATGGCCTTTGGACTCTTTTCTAGCTTCTCGTCAGAGGTTGTTTTTGGTAATTTGGCATAACCGAAAATAATGGAAGCTATTATAAATAATCCCGCAAGGAAAAAGTATAGTGTTTGTATATTTTCAATAGATGCTGTCTTAGCACTAGATAGGCTACCAAATAATAAAAAGCTAACTAATAATGGACCAAGAAGTGCGCCAAATGAGTTAACGCTTCCGCCCATATTTAGCCTATGAGCTCCAGTTTCAGGAGTTCCAAGTGCAACGGCAAAGGGTTGGGCAGCTGTTTGCTGTAAAGAAAACCCTAAGGCAATAATGAAGAATGAAACAAGAACAAGTCCAAATGTAGCTTTGCCTGAACCACTAATCAAGGCAAGAGCTAAGGCACCTATTACCGAAATCAATAGGCCATAAATAATGCCTTTTTTGTATCCGATTTTGTTCAGGACGTCTGTTCCGGATATAGTTGAAATTACAAACAAAATCAACGATCCGTAGAAATAGGCTCCATAAAAAGCAGAACCCACTAGCTGTGATTGTATTTGATCGAGCTTAAAAAATTCCTTACAAAAGGGAATAAAGATACTATTTGAGGCAGCAACAAAACCCCAAAAGAAGAATACTGTAATTAAAACACCAAATTGTGACCATTTTGTTTGCTGGCTCATAGAGAAGTTTTTATTATGATTGTTGAAAGTAAAAAGATTTATTTATATCTAAAATTTTTTGTTCTTAACTAAAGAACAATAATAATTCTTAAATTCAACACGAGTTAAATTTTTTTATGGAAATCTTACATGTAGCGGCAGAATGTTACCCTGTTGCTAAAGCGGGTGGTTTAGGAGATGTGGTTGGTGCATTACCTCGTTTTCAAGCTGAATTAGGACATAATGCTAAGGTGGTCATGCCTATGTATCGTACCGAATACCTTTATTCCCATAATTGGGAAGTAGTATATAAAGGTGGTGCAAATCTCGGCCACCGATGGTTTGATTTTACAGTTATCAAAGAAACGACTTCTGCACAAGGGTTTGATCTCTATCTATTGGACATTCACGGCTTGCTGGACCGTGAAAAAATTTACGGATATGAAGATGAT
>CANKGM010000141.1 GCA_947481355.1 Chitinophagaceae bacterium | reverse complement strand
GACGCTGCCAATGTTTTGTACTACCTGACCAACCGAAGGAAGCAACTCCATATAAATGCTTGCGCAATTTCGTTTTGGCACGATCCCTCACTGTTGCCAAATCAGGCAATAAACCAGAATACCAGAATAGTAATGAAACAGTAAAATAAGTTGAAATGGCAAATACGTCCCACAACAAAGGTGAGTTAAAGTTAGGCCACAATGGACCACGTGTATTTGGATAAGGTAAAGTAAAAAATGCCATCCAAACTCTTCCCATGTGGAAGATTGGAAACTGACCTGCACACATCACAGCAAAGATTGTCATTGCCTCTGCTGCACGGTTAACACCTGTTCTCCATCCTTGACGAAACAACAATAAGATCGCTGAAATCAACGTACCAGCATGACCAATACCAACCCACCAAACGAAGTTGGTGATATCCCAACCCCATCCAATTGTTCTATTTACATTCCACTGTCCAATACCATACGTTACTTCACGATATACAGAATAGGCGCCAAACATCAATAAGGCAACTGAGATGTAAAACCCGATATACCACAACCTGGTAGGTTTTGCCTCTATAGTATGCACGATGTCTTGGGTAACTTGACCGTAGGTCTTGTTGCCATTTACCAATGGTTCTCTTAACTGCGATTCGTACTTTGTTGCACTCATTTGATGGTCATTTATGAGAATTCGTTCTTACTTTAATTAATGTGCTGCCTCTGTTTTCTTTTCCTCTTGGTGAGCCTCTTCAACAATACCAACATTTCTCTCTGTATTCCTAATTTTTGCAAGGTAGTTTACATTAGGAAGTACATGGATTTCCTCAAGTACATAGAACAACCTATTTGTTTGCTCTTCATTGCGAATCACACTAACAGGACTCTTCTTGTCATGTACATTACCAAATACGATAGCATTGGTTGGACAAGCTTGTTGACAAGCAGTCTTAATATCCCATTTACCATCAGCACCAGTTTCTAAAGGCCTATTTTCTTTTTTAGCTTTTAACTTTCCTTCTTGTAAACGTTGAACACAGAATGAACATTTTTCAATTACACCACGTGAACGAACCGTTACATCTGGATTTAATACCATTCTTGTAAGGTCATCATTCATCATCATCACTGCATCACCAAGCACCTCACGTTGGTTATCAGGGAAGCTATCTGCTCCCATATAATCAGCCCAGTTAAAACGTCTTACTTTATAAGGGCAGTTATTCGCGCAATAACGTGTACCAATACAACGATTATATGTCATCTGATTAAGACCTTCACTGCTGTGGTTTGTTGCATTCACTGGACAAACATTCTCACAAGGAGCGTTATCACAATGTTGACAAAGCATTGGCATAAAGACAACATTCAAATCATCAAGGTTATCAGCACCAGTATTATCTCTGTATGTAGCGAAATATCGATCTATACGAAGCCAATGCATCTCATGTGAACGCATTACTTCTGATTTACCAACAACAGCTACGTTATTTTCAGATGTACATGCAACTGTACAAGCACCACATCCTATACATGAATTTAAATCAATACTCATACCCCATTTTGGACCTGGGTAAGGATGACTTGGATAAAGTGTTCCTTCTGCAGCAAAATCTTTTGTGTTCTTTGCATAGGTCTCAACCATCTCATGACGCTCATCCGACAAAATGGTTGGATTCTTTTTGAACTCTTCCAATGAATATTCACGAACTACTTGATCACGACCTTCATATTGATTGTGTGATTGAGTATATGCAATCTTATATGTTTCGTTTACTTTTTCATACGACACATTGGTAGCGCTGTAGGTAAAACTTTTCCCATCAAAACCAACCAACGGGAAAGCATTTTGTCCAACATTTGCTGCTGCTTTACCTGTTTTTTCAGAACGTCCATACCCTAAGGCTAGTGCAATGACATTTTTATGCATTCCTGGTATAACTAAAACAGGAAGAGTTAATGTTGCACCTGAGACTTTAATCTTGATTACGGGTTTAGCTACTTCAACCTCATAATTATCATCTACTGCGATACCCAATTCTTTAGCCATGGCAAATGAAATAATTGCGTAATTATCCCAAGTTGCTTTTGTGATTGGATCAGGCATTTCTTGAAGCCATGGATTATTTGCATCCTTTCCAGACCCCATAGAAACCTTTGGATAAACAACCAATTCAGCTTTGCCAGTTGTTTTTATTGAAGCAAGCGCAGCTGCAGATGCAGACAAAGAACTTCCAGTATAATTACCAGCTGATGCAGGAGTAGGAGTTTCTACTACTCCGTCTTGTAATGCCTTATCCCATGCTGATTGAGATCCGAAATGACCTAACCAATATTTTTTAAAATAATCGCCGTAAGACGTATCATCACCACTCCATTTTAAAAGAGATGATTGATATGGTCTTGTTTTAAACAATGGAGCGATAGTAGGTTGAATAAAACTTAAATAACCTGACTTCATTTCAGCATCACCCCAACTTTCCAAGTAATGATGATCAGAAATTACATATTTACACAATGAAGTTGTTTCATCTTCTCTATCATTGAATGAAACTGAAACAGCAACCTTAGCAAGACCAGTTGCAAATTTTTTCGAATCGAAGTAATCATAAGCTGGATTTACTCCATGCACTAATAAGGCTCCAATTTTGCCATCGTTCATGTCTTGCACAAGTTGAACCATAGCAGCATCATTCCCATTACGGGTATTCAATGTAGTGCCCCAATTAATGGTTTTACCGTAGGCACCTAGAATTTGATTTATTGCATTGACAACCACCTGCACATCACTGTTGTTGCTACCACTCACTACAAGTGATTCTGCGCCTGATTTCTTTAGTGCTTCAGCTGCAGATTGAATTCCTTTTTTCAAACGCTCATCTGCAAGAGCAGGAGCAGTAACTTGTCCACCTAATGCAGCATATAAATTTAATGCAACAGCCCCTTCTTCAGAAGGAAGATGAACGAAACGATCATCAGCGTTAGCACCTGTTAGACTAAGCATACTTTCAAAAACAATATGCCTACTCATTTCAAGATTCTTCTGATCGATTTTCCTACCCACTGCATATTGCCTTGCATATTCAACTGGACTAAGCCATGTTCCAAGGAAATCTGCACCAAGACTTACAATAGTCTTTGCCTTATCAAATTGATATGAAGGGATTGCCCTCTTACCAAATGAAGATGCATTTGCATTAAGTATTCCATTTACTGAAAGCGCATCATATTCAACATGACGTGATCCTGGATGCTTTGCAATAAATGAACTGATAATATTTTTAGATGTAGTAGATGTAATTGTTTCAGTCAATAACACGATAGGCTTACCACCCAAACTAGCAAGTGATTCAGCAACCATTTTATCAAATGCCTCGAACGTGCTTACCTCTTTACCATTAGCAAGAGGAAAACGTAAACGAGCAGTATCATATAAACCAAGAACTGAAGCTTGAACTCTTGCAGATGTACCACCGTTTGTAATGGACGATAAATCGTTACCCTCTATTTTAATTGGACGGCCATCACGAACTTTTGCTACAACAGGAATTGCATCACCATCTTGGATATAGGTAGTAGCATAATAATTAGCAACCCCAGGAGTAATAGTGTCTGGCTTGTTTAGATATGGAATGCTTTTTTTAACTGGCATCTCACAACTAGCTGCAGCAGCGGCGGCAGCTGTACTGAACCCTAGGAATTTTAAGAAATCCCTACGCGGTGCCTTTGCTTCAAGCATACTGTCTTGAGGTGCTGATGTTGGCAAATCTTCGCCAAATTCATCCTGTACTCCGTCTTGGTAGCTTTCGCTGTGTTGCAATTCACCGAAACTCTGCCAATATTTTTTTTGCTTCATATCCGTTGTAAAGTTGTAAATAGTATAAACTTCTTTTATCTAGAACGCTCTAATTAATTTTTAATAGTGGCATTTCTGACACTCTGTTCCACCAATCTTGTCAACTGTAACACTATCCATTTTTTTGTTCTTCAGATCTTCATGAAACTTCTCATAAATACTGTAAAACTTATTCTCCGTGAACTGCACCTTAGTTTCCCTGTGGCAGTTTACGCACCAACCCATGCTTAAATCAGTGAACTGGAACACCTCGTCCATCTTCTGAATTTCACCATGGCAAGTTTGACATTGTTGCTTACCCGCATTCACGTGTTGTGAGTGATTGAAATATACGTGGTCTGGTAAATTGTGAATTCTAACCCACTCTATAGCCTTTCCTTTACTTGTGTATTTTTTTGCAGCTGGATCCCATCCTGCATATTCATATATCTTTTGAATTTCTGCAGTTCCATCTACTAATGATCCATCAGCTCTATAAAGTTTTGGACCTTTAGCATATTCATTAATACCCATATGACAGTTCATACATATATTAACAGAAGGAATGTTTGCATGCTTACTTTCTTGTGCACCACCATGGCAATAAAGACAGTTAACTTGATTTATGCCGGCATGTACTTTGTGAGAGTAGAAAATAGGTTGCTCAGGCTGATAATCCTTAGACCTTCCTAACCCTTGGGCACCCTGGAATGTATAAAATCCACCTACTAGAAACAATATGATAGCAAGTATAGCGATGTACGCCTTATTCCTGTAGAATGGAATAGGCTCTGCAGTTTTAAACCCTTCTGTTTCATCTGCAATCTTACGCAGGTTGCTGTTAACTTGAAGAAGTATCAACGCAATAACTGCAAGAATCAATGTTAAGATACCATATAGAAAGTTAGAATCTGATTCAGATTCTGTATCTGACGCATCTTGTGAAGTAGTTGAAGCACCGGTTGCTGCTGCCTTTGCTCCACCAGTATTGATGTAACCAAGAATAGCATCAATATCCTGATCTTTTAACTCTGGGAATGCAGTCATCTGCACCTTATTGAATTCTGCATACACAGCGACCGCTCTAGGGTAGCCTTTCTTTATGACTGCTGCACTATTCCTGACCCACTCATAGATCATTTTTTTATCATCCCAACGATCTTCAACTCCCTTAAGAGCTGGACCGACCAACTGTTTATCTATCGCATGACATGAAGCACACTTTTGGTTAAAAAGAGCCTTCCCATCCTGGCTTTGAGCCAACTGTGAGATAGTTAATAAGGCCGTAAAAATGAGTGCTGAATAAAGTTGCTGAGCTATTTTTCTTGTCTGATTCATACCCGCATTGAATTGTGTTGAAATGGAAGACACTCCCGAAATTCCGTGCAAATTTAAGACAGGATTTTAACATAATATCAACATCCTGAAAAAAAATTTAATATAGACCCACATTGAGTTTCAGAGGATTGCATTTTGTTGAATGCATAAAACATCATTAAAATCAATGTACACAGCCATTAAAATAATTAAATGAAAGAAATTAACTGCGCATTCGTTTTTTTCTTCTCTTTGCACCATGCTAAACTCATTACAAAAGAAATGGAAAGTAAATGGAGCACAATTGGTGCTGATTCTTTGCACTTTTGCAGTGACAGGTACCTTAACTGCATTCATTTCTAGAAGCATAACCTCATGGCTTGGGTTTGATGATACTACCTCCTTGATTTGGAAAATACTGGTAAGAATGCTTGTATTAGTATTTGGTTATCAAGTAATTATACTGATTGTTTCTTTCTTTTTTGGACAATTTCGCTTTTTCTGGAACTATGAGAAAAAGATCTTAAAAAGAATGGGGTTCATTAATAAGGCTAAAGAAGTGATAACGCCTTACAAACTGGCCATTTTTGCGTCTGGAAAAGGAAGTAATGCTGAAAAAATAATACAATACTTT
>CANKGM010000140.1 GCA_947481355.1 Chitinophagaceae bacterium | reverse complement strand
GTCCTGATCTCCCACCTCATCCATCTGTGGTTGAAGCATTACACACGGAAGCGGCAAAGCAAAACACTCATGCCTACCAATCTTATAAAGGTTCACCTATATTTCGAAATGCAATATCTGCATGGTATAAAAAATGGTATACTGTTTTGGTGAATCCTGATACTGAGGTGCTTCCGTTGATAGGAAGTAAAGAAGGAATCATGCATATATGCATGACCTATCTTCAGGAAGGCGATGCTGCATTAGTTCCAAATCCTGGTTATCCAACATATAGTAGTGCTGTCAAGCTTTCTGGAGGTTCGGTACTTTCATATCGACTTGAATCTGAAAATAACTGGCATCCAGATTTAGTCGTTTGGAAGAAAATGATTGATGAGTATAATGCTACGGCACAAGGTGTGGTGAAAATTATTTTTCTCAATTACCCTCATATGCCAACTGGGCAACTTCCTGATAAAAAATTATTGAGTGAAATTATTGCATTTGCAAAGCGCGAGAAAGTAATGATCGTGCATGATAATCCATACAGTTTCATTTTGAATGATCATCCAGCAAGTTTGTTGGAGTATGACATGGAAAAAGAAGTGGTCATTGAGCTTAATTCGTTAAGCAAATCTCACAATATGGCGGGTTGGCGTGTAGGGATGATTGTTGCTTCTGCTGAGCATATCAATGCCATCTTGAGGTTTAAAAGCAATATGGATAGTGGTATGTTTTTGCCTGTTCAACTTGCGGCATCTAAAGCATTAGAGTTGGGTAAGGATTGGTTTGACAATATCAATCAGATCTACGCGACTAGAAAAAAATTGGCTTGTGAGTTACTTGATTTACTTGGCTGCTCATATGCTAAAGATCAAGTTGGGATGTTTGTGTGGGCTGCTATTCCCGGTGAATTTAAGTCTGGATACGAGTTGAGTGATAAAGTGTTGAATGAAGCACGTGTATTCATTACGCCTGGAGGGATTTTCGGAGATGCTGGCGATGCTTTTGTCCGTGTGAGTTTATGCAGCAAAGAAGAAGTTTTACAGGAAGCTATCAATAGAGTGAAAAAGATAAAAGAATAAAAGACAATCAATATATAAATTGGACATACTATAATTTAAACGCAAAACAGGTTTTAAGTAGTTGAACAAATGAACATAGATAAAAAAAATATTGCGATAGTTGGAGTTGGATTGATTGGTGGCTCACTTGCACTTCAGTGTAAGAAAAAGGGCATATCCAACCATGTTGTTGGTATTGACAATAACCCGCTTCATGCTGAGCAAGCCATCGCACTTCATCTTGTTGATGAAATGTTGAGCATGGAAGACGCCATTTTAAAATCGGATGTTATTCTAGTTGCTATTCCGGTTGATAGTATGATTACGCTTGTGCCTAAAATACTTGATTTAGTTGATCAGCAAATAGTTATTGATTTAGGCTCTACAAAAAGTTTGTTGATCGATAAAGTAAAAGGCCACCCAAAGCGGAGTCAGTTTGTTGCTGCACATCCTATGTGGGGGACAGAATATAGTGGTCCTACTGCAGCGGTAGAGGGTGCCTTCGAAGATAAATCAGTGATAATTTGTGATGCTCAGGATAGTAGTGATGAAGCTATTGCCTATGCTAAATTACTTTTCGGAAAGTTGAATATGCGCATTTTCGAGATGGATGCGCATGATCACGATCTTCATGCTGCATACGTTAGTCATATATCTCACATTACTTCATTTGCATTGGCTAACACCGTGCTTGAAAAGGAAAGAGAAGATAGTGCCATTTTTGAAATGGCTAGTGCAGGATTTGAGAGTACCGTAAGGTTGGCAAAGAGTAGCCCAGATATGTGGACGCCGATCTTAAAGCAAAACAAGGATAATATTCTGGATGTATTGAATGAGCACATCATGCAGCTGAGAAAATTCAAATCTTGTTTAGAGAAAGAAAACTGGGAATATCTTCACGAGTTAATGGAAAAAGCAAATCAGATCCGAAGGATCATTCATTAGTATAAAATAAACATTCTTTTTTAAAACGTTAATTTTACATCATGGAAACAACACAAGAAAGTCATCAATCAATTGTAAAAGCAGCTTGGAATAAACGCCCACTTATTATTTCTGGCCCATGCAGCGCAGAAACAGAAGAACAAGTTCTTGCCACTGCGCAACGCCTTGCCAACACAGGTAAAGTGGATATATTGCGTGCTGGTATATGGAAACCAAGAACCAAGCCTGGAATGTTTGAAGGTATCGGCGCTAAGGGTTTGCCTTGGTTGCAACAAGCAAAAAAACTTACTGGTTTACCTACCACTGTAGAAGTAGCAACAGGTAAGCAAGTTGAAGATGCACTCACATTTGACGTAGATGTTTTATGGGTTGGTGCTAGAACAACAGTTAACCCATTTAGTGTGCAAGAAGTAGCAGATGCACTTCGTGGTGTTGATGTTCCTGTATTGATAAAAAATCCAATCAATCCCGATCTTGAATTATGGCAAGGTGCTGTTGAGCGTGTTGCTCGTGCTGGTATAAAAGAAATTGGATTAATCCACCGTGGTTTTTCTTCTTATGGTAATACAGAATTTAGGAATGCTCCAATGTGGCATTTAGCGATTGAAATGAAACGCAGAATGCCAGGAATGCCAATCATCAATGACCCTTCTCATATTTGTGGCCGTCGAGATATTCTTCTCGCCACTGCTCAAAAAGCAATAGACCTTGATTTTGATGGCTTGATGATTGAAAGTCATATTGATCCAGATAATGCATGGAGCGATGCTAAGCAACAAATTACTCCTGAGCGTCTTGCAGAGATGTTGAATGAGATCGTGTGGAGAAGAGAAGATGTTTCATCAGAAACATTCCATATGGCACTTGATAAGTTGAGAGAACAGATCAATCATATCGATGATGAGTTAATGCAGTTGATTTCTCAGCGTATGCATATTGCAGAAAAAATAGGAACATACAAGAAGAATAATAATGTAACTATCCTACAGGCAAATCGTTGGAATGAAATTTTGGATAAAGCTGTGAAGAAGGCTGATAAACTTTCTCTTAGCGAAGAGTTCGTAACGCGCTACATGGATGCAATCCATATGGAAAGTATCAATAGGCAGAATAAAGTCATGAACGATTAAGGTTAGCTAATAATAAATTGACCATGGTACAGGTTTTTTTATATGTGCACATCATTTGGTCAACTCGAAACAGGGAAAGTGTATTAACACGGCCGGTAAGGGTTGTTCTGTTTAGTCACATAAAAAAACTGGCAGAGGAAAAAGGAATTCATTTATTAGAAGTGAATGGAGCCGAAGATCATGTTCATCTTTTATTGCAGTTGCATCCTGCCCAGAATTTATCTCAGGTTATGAGGTTGTTGCGTTCTGAGTCTTCTGAATGGACAAACACGACTCAATTGATAAAGGCTGGATTTGACTGGTCTGATGAAATCATTGCTTATTCAGTGAGTCCTGGTTCACTTGCACAAGTGACATCATTTATTGAGAGGCAAGAAGAGTATCATTTGACTAAGACGTTTCAAACAGAGATCGAAGTCTTTTTAAAAACAGATAAGTAATAGTATGACGAGTATGAAAAAAACACGTTTTCATTTTTCACAGAAAATTGTCGATTGCTACTTTGATGCATCCTTCAAAAGTCTTGATCAAATTGTAGACAAAGAGAAGGCGATTATTATTACTGATGAAAATGTTTTTGTTGCGCATAAAAGTAAATTCAAGAAGTGGAATGTAATTACCTTGAAAGCTGGTGAGCAGTATAAGGTTCAGGCTACGGTAGACGCAGTAATTGATCAGCTAATTGAATTTTCTGCAGATAGACAAACTACATTAATTGGTATTGGAGGCGGAGTTATTACAGACCTTACCGGATATATCGCTTCGGTATACATGAGGGGCATTGAGTTTGGTTTTGTGCCTACCTCATTATTAGCTATGGTAGATGCTTCTATTGGAGGTAAAAACGGTATCGATGTTGGCGAATATAAAAATATGGTGGGTATCATACGTCAACCCTCTTTTTTGTTTTATGATCTTGATTTCTTGAAAACATTACCAGATTCAGAATGGAGTAATGGGTTTGCTGAGATCATCAAGCATGCATGTATATTGGATAGCAAAACGTTTTCATTGTTAGAGAAAAGTAATATTGCTAAAGTGAAGCGTGATAAAGCCCTTCTTCGAGATATTATTTTGCGCAATGTAAAATTGAAAGTGGGTGTTGTTAAAGCGGATGAATTTGAAACAGGCAATAGAAAGCTGCTCAATTTCGGTCATACTCTCGGACATGCCTTAGAGACTCAATATGAATTGACGCATGGTCAAGCTGTTTCATTAGGAATGATTTTTGCTTCATGGCTTTCAGAAAAATCAGTAGGACTAAAAGGAGCAGATAGAATAGAAAAGGTCTTGATTGAATACGGATTGCCGACTAGAGGCAAATTTGATGTAAAAAAAGTGTTTAATGTGTTGAAGATGGATAAGAAGCGTGTGAATAAAGACATGAGCTATATTTTATTACACAAAATCGGAACTGGTATAATTCAAAAGATTTCTGTTGATTCATTGCACGACCATATGGTAGAGTTTAATAACATGATTAAGTAATAAATACAATGAAGGCAATAGTTAATCCATCCGTATTGAATGGAAACATTAGTGCACCAAGGTCTAAAAGTGATATGCAACGCGCTTGTGCCGCTGCCTTGCTTCATGTAGGAAAAACATTAATTTTTACTCCAGGTAATTCAAATGATGATCTTGCAGCGATAGATGTGATTCAAAAACTTGGGGCGGTTATTGTTGAAAATACAGATCATCTTGAAATATCAAGTGCCGGTGTTCTGCCCGTTAATGATACTGTATTTTGTGGTGAAAGTGGACTGGGAATTAGGATGTTTACACCCATAGCTTCATTAAGTAGTAAGCAACTTAGGTTGACCGGTTCAGGATCTTTGATGAATCGACCAATGCATTTCTTTGATGAGATATTTCCAAAATTGGGTATTGCTATTTCGTCTAACAATGGAAAGCTTCCTATTCAAATTAAGGGGCCGCTGGTGCCTTCTACTATTGAAGTGGATGGGAGTTTAAGTTCTCAGTTTCTCACCGGACTTTTGTTCGCTTTTTCAGCTTCAAATGCATCTGATGTTACCATCAAAGTAAAGGACCTAAAAAGTAGGCCATATATTGATATGACCTTGCAGGTAATTAAGGCGTTTGGTATGAAACTACCTGTAGTGGACTCCTATGCGACCTTCACTTTTGGGCCTGCTACAGAGAATTCTAGACCTGATATTATTCATTATACCGTTGAGGGTGATTGGAGCGGTGCCTCATTTTTATTTGTTGCTGGAGCAATTTCTTCCAAAATTGTCATTGAAGGAATGAATGCTGATTCTGTTCAAGCGGATAAAAAAATACTAGAAGCGATTACCTCTGCTGGTGCAAAATTGAGTTATAGTGATGGACAATATGTTGTTTCCCCAAGCGAATTAGTTGCGTTTGAATTTGATGCAACTGAGTGCCCTGATTTATTTCCACCATTAGTGTCATTGGCTGCTTTCTGTAAAGGGGTAACAAAAATCAAAGGTGCTAAACGGTTGACCCATAAAGAAAGCGATAGGGCATTAACGCTACAGGATGTTTTTGGTAAAATGGGTATAAAAATTGAACTAGATGGCGATATGATGTATGTGCATGGTGGTAGTGTTTTGCTTGGAGCTGAGGTTCATTCTCATCATGATCATCGAATTGCCATGGCTGCTGCTGTTGC
>CANKGM010000139.1 GCA_947481355.1 Chitinophagaceae bacterium | reverse complement strand
TACGTAGCTCTTCTCTTCCAAGTGGAGTTTCCGAATAAAATACTCAACCGAAGTAAATTAAACCCCATCACAGCATTACCAGAAGGCGTTGCTCCGTCATAAAGATCTTTTTTTCTAACTATTGTATCTTCTTGAAAATCAGGAGTATAGTAGAAATATATCCCTTCTTCGTCATCGAAATGCCTTAGCAAATAGTCAAGAATACTCTTTGCCTTTTCAAGGTATTGAAGATCAGCACTAGCTTCATAAAGTGAAATCAAGGCTTGGCATAAATAGGCCAAATCATCTAAAAAGGCTGGGTATTTTGCTTCACCTGATTTAAATGTGTGGAGCCAAACACCCTGACTTGGATCAAAAAAGGTTTTGTAGATAAAGTCCATATTCTGCTCTGCCAACGCAAGAAATTGCGGATCAGAAAGTGCAGTAGAAGCTTTTGAAAGGGCTTGATTAAATAACGCATTCAGTCCTAATATGATTTTATCATCTGTGGCTGGTCGAATTCTGCCCGAGCGGGAGCTTAGTAATGTTGATTTTGCCTGCTGAATAGTCTCTTTAACTTTAGCAGGCACCATATTGAACTTTGATGCTAACTCATCAATTGTAAAGTTAAGCCTTGGGATATTGACATGCTCCCAATTTCCAAGTTCGCTTATGTCAAAGTAGTCAGCTAACAATGCTTGATTTTCTGTGATACACGCATAAAACTCTTCTTGTGTCCAGGTATAAAACTTCCCCTCCACTCCCTCACTATCTGCATCTAAGGCAGAATAGAAGGCCTTATCGGCAGTCATCATTTCCCGCTTCATAAACTCAAGTGTTTCCAATATTGCCGTCTTATATTCTTCGTCACGAGTAATTTGAAACGCTTCTGACATAACAGAGATAAGCAACGCATTATCGTAGGTCATCTTCTCAAAATGTGGAGCAAGCCACTCTGCATCGGTTGAATATCTACAAAATCCGCCTCCGATTTGATCATAAATCCCACCTCGAATCATTTTTTTTAAACTTAGCTCAGCCTGCTTTAGGGCATCGGTATTATTCCTAAACCAAGAGTACCTTAATAGATACTGGATGGTTTGAGTTTGAGGAAATTTAGGGGCTCGACCAAAACCACCTTCTTCCTCATCCGCAACCTTCATAATATGCTCAAGCATTTTTTCAGTTTGCTGCTTTGTGAACAGCTCTTCAAATGGAAGTGAAAAGCTTTCTTTTTTTTGTGGGTCTACTTGATTGGCCTTGTTTAGGTAATCGGTAAGGTTAATTGACTGCTCCTCGATTTCGGATCGCCTTACCCGATATGCTTCATGAATTTGATGAAGTAATTCGGGCCATGAAATTCTATTTTGAAACCGAACAGGTGGGAAATAGGTTCCTCCGTAAAAAGGTTTAGCCTCTGATGTTAAAAACATATTTAATGGCCATCCACCATTCCCACTTATTGCCTGTAAGGCATCCATGAAAAAATGATCCAAGTCTGGTCGCTCCTCTCTATCAATTTTAATGCATATGAAATGTTCATTCATGATTGCTGCGGTAGATTCATCTTCAAAGCTCTCTCTTTCCATAACATGACACCAATGACATGCAGCATATCCAATACTAACCAAAATAGGCTTATTCTCTTGCTTAGCTTTCTTTAATGCAAAATCACCCCACGGATACCATTGAACTGGATTGTGTG
Source organism: Chitinophagaceae bacterium (assembly GCA_947481355.1). Taxonomy (GTDB): domain Bacteria; phylum Bacteroidota; class Bacteroidia; order Chitinophagales; family Chitinophagaceae; genus Pollutibacter. Next base: position 4,100 of record CANKGM010000139.1, on the reverse strand, counting down.
CATGCTGGAGCAAATAAGGACTTGTTTCGTGTATGAGTTCGTTAACGTGCTTCATAAAAAAAACCCCGATGTTTCGGGGTTAATATAGTTAGTTGGTTATTTCAATCTAGCCTTATCACTTAAAAACTTTTCCAAGGCAGCCACCATAGATGGCACTTGCGGCTCAGGTGCCTTAATATGTAAGTTCAAACCAGCATCTTCTACTGCTTTGGATGTGTTGCCGCCAAACGCGCCTATGAATGTACCATTTTGGGTGAAATCAGGAAAGTTTTCCATCAGACTTTTTACACCACTTGGTGTGAAAAAACAAATGACATCAAAATTATGTGCTGCAAAGTGAGACTTTAAATCACTGCTAATGGTTCTATACATGAATGGAGTGTCGAATTCACATGCATGTGATTTCAGCCATCCAACAATTTCATTATCCTGTTGATTTTCAGAACAAGGATATATGAATCGTTCATTCTCCTTATGCTTATTAATAACGTCAAATAAGCCCTTATTGGTGCCGTCTGCACTAAAGAAAACTTTTCTTTTCCTGTACAAAATAAATTTTTGCAGATACAGCGCTACTGACTCATTGATACAGAAATATTTTGTCTCCTGTGAAATGGTATACTTTAATTCTTCGCAGATTCTAAAAAAATGATCAATTGCATTCTTGCTTGTGAGAACGACAGCAGAATATTTTGCAATCTCAATCTTCTGTTTCCTAAATTCCTTACAAGGAATCCCCTCTAGCTTAATAAATGGTATGAACTCCAATTCAACATTGTGCTTTCGAGCTATCTCAAAATAAGGTGATTTGGGAGATTCTGGCTTGGGCTGTGTAATCAGAATTTTTCTGATTCCCTTACCCACACTTTCAGTTGTTTTCTTGCCTTTTTTAATCATGTCTGATTAACAATGTATGGCAAAATTAATTAATATTTTCATTAAATAATCAGCCGTTTTTCTGAAAAAAAGTCGTACTAATAACAATAAGAACAAATAACAAGAGCAAGACGGAGTATGTTAGGCAATTTAATAAAGGTATCAACAAGGATGTTTTTCTCCCTTATCCTCTAAAAAATAAAGTTAGTTTATTGAGTACTTGATCATGAATAAACTTCCACAACACAAGTGTTGGTAATAACTCTATCGATATAAAAGAAAGTAAAAATTCAAAAAAACCCATTCGAGCTTGTTTACTAAATAATTTAAATGCACCTTGAACCCTAAAAAAGAACAGTACAATAATGCTAATATTAAGTATCATATAAATATAATAGGGAATGGCCCAATCGACGTATACAATCAAAAAAGATAGCATTAAAAGCAATATGCCAAGCGTTTCGTTCATTGAAAAGACAATAGTTAAATACCTGCTGAATGCCTCTTTTTGATTAAATACCCATGACAGGAATTTCAAAAAAATAAATTTAACGCCATAGATTAAGAATAGGGAAAAAGAGGAGACTGAAATTGATTGAACCCATGAGAAACTAGCAAAGCCAGGCAAATTTTTAGTATATAAATAAATAAAAAATGCCGATGAAAAGAAAAATAATAACCCAAGAAAAAAGGAAGGCAAAGCAGCCTCTTGATGAAAATCACGACTAGCAGCTAGTATAGAGTTGGGGCGAAAAAAATCGCGTACCGACCTTGTTATATAATTTGGAAAAACAACTTGAACTATGGCGAGCATTAAAACAAGAAACACTAAATAATAAAACATCCACTCCTCATTTAGGTGCTTTCGAAATGAGATTGTCAGCTTTATAGGTGAAATATTAATCTTATAAAAATCAGCTGAATCGATAAATGAAGTAACATAATTTCCATAGGACCCCGACACTTTTGTTCTTTTAAATTTACTTAATTGATAAGCAGTTAATGGGGGATGAGATTGTATAAATTCCTTATACAACGAATCCGCAATCAGGCTATCGATATTATCAGAAACAACATCATAGCTTAGATTAAGGCTATCCTGAGCCTTAGCTGTATTAAACAAACAGCAAATCAATATGAAAAGCATGATATACCTTCGATTCATCATATATCCTGCAAAATTATTCCTTTAAATCTAGTAAATATTAAAAGAGACTAACAAATCCAAAATGGATTTTAGCCTGCTTGAAATTCAACGCTGTTTCTGGTTGTTTTCCAACGGCATATGCTAAACTAAATATACCTGATTTCGTCTCAAACGAAATACCCATTCCAGCTCCAACATACTTTGCATTATAGGCAGCCTGATAAGTTTTACGAGCCGTCTGAGCAGCATCTATGAATGAAAAAAGATAGGAAGATGGGCCTATAAGAAATCGATATTCAATTGTGGCAATTAAATATCGACTTGCATAGATACTCTCCTCATCAAAACCCCGTAGCGTTTTAATGCCGCCAAGTTGAAAAAGCTCATTGGTGAAAATTTTATCCGAATGAATATACCCAGCTTGCAACCCAAGCTTAAGGGTTGACTGCCTTCCCAGTTTTGTAAATAAATCTCCCTTTGCTAATCCTTTCAATTGGGAGGATGTTAATTTTATGGTGTCGTATAAGGTTGAATAATCAAACCTATCTTTCCCCATGGTAGTTATGGCCATATTAGGCTGAATTTTACGCATCCCACCTTCAAATGTAGAGCTAAATTCAACTCCAGCACGAGGGTTATAACGATTGTCCGTTCCTCTATACTGCAACTCAATTCCTATGTTACTTGTTTTAATATCCATGAAGGATGGCAAGCGTTTAGAAATTTTTACAGCATTCGTATCCACATCAAGTAAACTGCTTGAAAATTGTTTAAAAAATACCTTTACAAGTTGCTTTGTATTTACAAAATACTGCAGGCCAAGTTTGGTATTCAGCGTTAAAAAAGAAGAATCCTTTTTAAATAAATTGAATTGAAAGTCAACTCCGGTATTGGATTTAAACAAATATGGTTTCTGAAATGCAATCAATAGTCTTGGCGATTGAACTTGTATCTGTTGCCAATTTAACATGGTACTTTCTCCTCCACCAAATGTGTTCTTTAACTCCATATTCGCTTCACCCGTAAGCAATAGCTTGCCACCAAGCTGTGCATTGGCAGGCATCAATCCCACCAACAAATTAACTTGACTACTTTGTTTTGATTCAAGATAGAGGTTAAGCTTCGCTCCTGTTCCTAAAAGAGTAAGGTCCCAAGGCTTTACTTCTCGAAAAAAACCTAAGTCAGCAATTTTCTTTGAAATGCTTTCAAGTACATCAGCTTTATAAATAGACCCAGCTGAAATGCCAAGGTATTGCTCCATAAAACTAGGCTGGAAATGAACCTTACCTGTAACAACAATGCTGTCAATATGATACAATGGGCCTTCATATACTTTCAGGATAGCATGCAATGCTGCATCAATGAAAAAACTACTATCCAATTTTATGACAGCGAATGGATAACCATGATTCTCATAAAAATGCAACATTTTCTGTTGCACATAAACCAACTCTTGGGGATTTAAAATACCTCCAAATGAAAATAAGTCGTTCCCAATTTCTACTTGTTCCTTTTGAAGTAGTGAAGTATCAAATTTAATTTTACCCCACGTATACCGCTCTCCGCCATAAACCCATGCTGTAGTAACAACGCTATCATATGCTATACTATCCACGGAAGCGGCCAAATACCCTCTTTCCTGCAAACTAGAGAGCAATTGACGTTGCAAAAAAGTTTGGCAATCTTCTGCAGAATTGAATTCCCTTGGCTTATTGAAAATGTCTTCAAGGTCTACCTTACCTTTGTCAACTCGAATAACCTGCAACAAATGCATAGTTTGGGAGTACGGCTTGTATGACAGCAGTGTAAATAAAATGAATAATACGTATATGGAAAACGATCTTTGCAACACTACAAATCTACATAGCTTCCTTTAATTCATCATATATGGCTGGCATTTACATTCATATTCCTTTTTGCAAGAAAGCATGCCACTATTGCAATTTTCACTTTTCTACAACCTTGGATCATAAGGATCGTATGATTTTAGCTATTCAACAAGAAATCGACTTACGCGTAGAACTTCATAAAACCCCTATAGAAACGATCTATTTTGGAGGTGGAACTCCCTCGATAT
>CANKGM010000138.1 GCA_947481355.1 Chitinophagaceae bacterium | reverse complement strand
TGACTTCAGAAAACTTAGTTACTGCTCCTGAAGGGACCGACCTAAGGAAGGCTGAAAAAATTCTTCAAAATTATAAAATTGAAAAATTACCAGTAGTAGGTAAAAGTGGTCAGCTAATCGGGCTAATTACGTATCGTGATATTCTTCAATTGCAGAGTTGTCCAAATGCAGTCAAAGATGATTTTGGACGATTGAGGGTTGGCGCTGCTTTAGGCATTACCAAGGATATGCTTGATCGCACTGCAGCACTTCAACATATTGGTGTGGATGTGGTTTGTCTAGATAGCGCACATGGGCATACCAAAGGGGTTATTGATTCCTTGAAGTTGCTTAGAAAAAATTTCAAAAAGCTTAATATCATAGCAGGTAATGTTGCCACTGCTGCTGGTGCCAAAGCCTTAGCTGATGCTGGTGCAGACGGTGTAAAAGTGGGCATTGGTCCTGGTTCTATTTGTACCACGCGTATTGTGGCTGGCGCTGGGGTCCCTCAAATTACAGCCATTCTTGAAGCATCGTCTGCATTAAAGAAAATGAATGTTCCAATCATCGCAGATGGAGGTATTCGCTACACAGGTGATTTTGTAAAGGCATTGGCTGCAGGTGCTTCAGCGGTTATGATGGGAAGTGTTTTTGCAGGTGTAGAAGAAAGTCCAGGTGAAACCATCATTTACGAAGGAAGAAAATTCAAGCAATACCGTGGAATGGGATCAATTGGCGCAATGCAACAGGGTAGCAGCGATCGTTATTTTCAAGATGTTGAAGATGGATTGAAAAAACTAGTTCCTGAAGGTATTGAAGGTCGCGTTCCATATAAGGGAAGTTTAAGTGAAGTGATTACACAATATGTTGGTGGATTAAGAGCGGGTATGGGATATTGTGGAGCAAAAAATATTGATGTGTTGCAAGATGCACAGTTTATCCGCATTACTGCAGCCGGTATGAAAGAAAGTCATGCACATGATGTTGCCATCACGAAAGAATCTCCCAATTACAGTCGTTAATTTTTTTTCATGAAAGGCATCAAACGTGCGATTTCCATTTTTGTTTTTGGATGCATTATGATGCAAGCATCTGCACAGTCGGATAGCTGTAAACTTCGTATAAGCCTACTAACCTGTAGTCCAGGTTCAGAATTATATTCTGTCTTTGGACATAGTGCTTTACGAATCATTGATTCTGCAGTAGGTACAGATATCGTATACAATTTTGGCACCTTTAATTTTGGAGATCCAGATTTCTATTCAAAGTTTGTGATGGGCCGTCTAATGTATTATGTAAATCAAGAAAGTTTTTCCAGTTTCAAGGCAGAATATGAATATGATCGTAGAGGAATTATTGAGCAGGTGTTGTCATTTAACTGCGCAGAAAAAAAATCAATTCAAGAAAAGCTCTTCATCAATGTCCGCGAAGAAAATAAGTATTACAAATATGATTTTCTAAAAGACAATTGTACCACGAGGCTTAGGGATATTATTTTTGGGGTTAGAAATCAACAAGCTTATCGTGCGCTATTTGCCACTAAAACCAACTCAAGCTACCGTGATTATTTGCATGTCTATTTAGATAAGGCAAACATGGATTGGACTAAATTAGGGATTGATTTATTGATTGGCCTAGATGGAGAGCAGATCATGAATTCCAATGAAGCCATGTACTTGCCTGACTATTTGATGAAAGGCGTTTCTGCATCCGAAGGACGTGGTATTAAACTGGTCTTGGCTGAAAATAATTTACTACCAGATCTTCAGTCTAAATCGACTGAAAATCCTTTTATACAAACACCACTATTTTTTTTCTTACTACTCTTTGTTTTTTATATAGTGATTGGAAACCTAAAATCAGTTCGATTTGAAAAAATAAAAAGAATTCTTGATGTATTTCTTTTTTCCCTAACAGGCTTACTAGGTTTCATTTTATTGTTTATGTGGCTAGGAACTGACCATATGAGTTTTCGGCACAATGTTAACCTAATCTGGGCAATGCCATTAAACGTAGTTGCAGTCTTTTTTCTGGGAGATAAGAATGCGAAATTCAAAAAGTATTTTTTCTACTACAGTATCCTTACACTTTTCATTATTCCTTTGATTTTTATCTTGCCAGAAGCAATTAATCCAGCATTGTATCCACTAATTATATTGTTGTCTTATCGGTCATGGATCATAGGTAGAAATGATAAGAAGACGTTAAAGCAATCAGTTTGAGTGGATAAATATTTTTTTTGAAGGTAAATAAGGAGACAAAGATTTAATTTTAAGTCTCAGCTTAGTTTCATGTGCAGTTAAAATAATTTTTTTGAAAAAGCAGTTTATTGTCTTTTTTATTCTTTTGGCTTTAGTACTTCCCGCTTTGGCAAAGCATATTGCAGGGGGTGAAATGTCCTATACCTATTTGCGTAGTAATAGTTTAAATACAAGAGGCGTATATAGGATAACTTTAAAGCTCTACCGAGATTGCCATAGTGACGGCGCTGAGTTGGATGCTGCTGCACGCATTACAATATATCCAAAAGGCTCTAATTTTTTTGTGTTTAATAAAGATATAGATCAAGATAGTGTCAAGACTGTATCCTTGTCAAAGCCCGATGCGTGCATTAATAATCCGCCTGAAATTTGCTACCAAATAGCATATTATAATGTTGAGGTCGAACTAGATTTTCTCCCCAATGGATATGTTGTATCCTATCAACGCTGTTGTAGAGTAGAAAGCATTTTCAATATCTTTCGATCAGAGGATGTCGGAGTAACATACACAACAAACATTCCTGGAACAGCAGATGTTGCGAATGGTCCTACGAATAGTACTCCCGTTTTCAATACAAGTGATACTGTGATTATTTGCTCTAATAATTACTTTACCTATGATTTTGGTGCAACCGATGCAGACAAAGATCAACTCGAATTCAAATTTGCAAATGCCTTTGATGGGGGAACAAAAGATTGGCCAATGCCTGATACGGCTAATGCACCCCCTTATAGTTCAGTGCAATATAACTTTGGTTTTTCACCTCAATCTCCATTAGGGTCGAATGTCACTATTGATCCTCTAACAGGTATTATTTCAGGAGTAGCTCCTGTTCAAGGGGTTTATGCTCTTACTGTTGCTGTGATTGAGCGGAGAAATGGTAAATTGATTAATGTACATCGTAAGGATCTTCACTTGCAAGTATCTAATTGTACGATTGCTAAAGCGGAGTTAAATGCAAATTACATCAACTGTGAAGGCTCAACATTGAACTTTCAAAATTTAAGCAATAGCCCATTGATCAAATCATACAATTGGGATTTTGGCGTATCCACAGCAGTTGATGATACATCAATAATAGCAACTCCAAGCTATACCTTTAGTGCACCAGGTGAATATACAATACGACTCATTACAAATAAAAGTCTAAAGTGCTCTGATACAGCCTATGCTACAGCTAAAATTTGGCCTGGTTTTTTAGCGAATTTTAATCCCTTACAAACCTGTGTTGGTGTACCATTTGTTTTTGAAGATGCATCTCAAACAGTCTATGGCACTTTAAATAAATGGCATTGGGATTTTGGTGATGCTGCAGTTAATTCAGATACATCTTTACTCAGAAGTCCTTCTTACATATTTACTGCCAAAGGAAAATATGATGTTACGTTAATTGCGGGTAACGATAAGGGTTGCCTTGACACCTTGGTTAAATCAATTCTAGTAGATGACAAACCATACCTAAAAATAAGTGGTGATACAATCATGTGTACTCAAGACGGTGCACTACGCTTGAATGCAATAGGAACTGGTAACTATCTATGGACTGGAGATAATATTATTGGTAGTTCCACAGTTCAAAATCCGTTAGTTAGTCCAACTTTACCAACCCGATATAATGTTACACTAACACAAGCCCCAGGCTGTATCAGTACGGCAAGTGTTTTTGTTGATGTTCGATCTTTTGTCAGCTTACATGCGGGAAATGATACTACAATATGTTTAGGAGATAGTATTCTATTAAATCCGATTTCCGATGGCGTGTCTTATGCTTGGACTCCTATATCTTCGATTACTTCTCCTACATTGAAAAAAACCTGGGCCAGGCCTACCCAAACAACTCGCTATGCGGTGCTGGCTAAAATTGGAACTTGTCAGGCTTTAGATGGCTTTGTAGTTACCACTGTTCCTTATCCTGCCGCCAATGCTGGAAGGGATACGTTAATCTGTTTTGGAAAGCATGTTCAATTAAATGCTTCCGGAGGACTTCAATATTTATGGAATCCTTACGGAACGCTAGATGACAATACGCTACAGGACCCTGTCGCTTCACCTATTTCAACTACTGCATATGTAGTAGGAGTGTATGACATTAAAGGGTGTCCTAAGCCAGCTTACGATACCGTTTTAGTTGAAGTCATTCCACCAGTAAAGGCTTATGCAGGAAATGATACAGCAGTTGTGATAGGACAACCACTTCAATTAAATGCACAAGGGGGTGAACAATTTCAGTGGTTCCCTTCAGATTTTTTATCAAATTCTGGTATCTCAAATCCTATTGCCAGATTAAATAGTGATATTCAATATATCGTAAAAGTATCTACTCGAGGTGGCTGTTTTGCCAACGACACGATGAATGTGAAAGTATATAAAACGCCTCCAGAGATTTTTGTGCCCACAGCCTTTACCCCGAATGGTGATGGTTTGAATGATAACCTTATTCCGATTCCAGTTGGCATTGTATCTATTGAATATTTTAAAGTGTATAATCGATATGGAGATTTGGTATTTAACACCAACTCCATAGGGAAGGGATGGAATGGCGTATACAAAGGCAGGGACCAAGGGAATGAAACTTTTGTTTGGCAAGTCCTTGGGAAAGATTATCTAGGTAGACCTTTATATAAAAAAGGAGAATCAACATTGATTCGATAACTGAATTAGAATTTATAATTAAAATTAATTCAAAAAGAAAATTATAGTATTTGTATGAAGAGAAAAGTATTGGTAACTGGCGCTAGTTCTGGTTTTGGTAAATCCATTGCACAAAAATTTGCTGCTTCTGGAGATGATTTATTCATTACTGGGAGAAGAGTTGAATTACTTAATGAACTCAAAGAGGAGCTAATAGCAGGTTATGGTGTATCAGTAACTGTGTTGGTTTTTGATGTTCAACAAAAAGAGGATGTATTTTCTGCTTTGTTCAATAATCCGGATTTACACGATTTAGATATCCTTGTTAATAATGCTGGCCTAGCATTAGGCCGCGATTTATTCGACGAAGCCGATATGGATGATTGGGAAACCATGATCGATACGAACGTTAAAGGCTTACTTTATGTAACCAAAGCAGTACTACCTAATTTTATAAAAAGAGGAAAGGGCCATATAATCAATATTGGTTCAACTGCCGGCAAGGAAGTATATGAGCGAGGTAATGTGTATTGTGCAACGAAAACTTCTGTCGAGGTTTTAAGTCAAGCCATGCGTATTGATCTTTTACGCCATAAAATCAAAGTAACTGTCGTTCATCCTGGTGCAGCAGATACAGAATTCTCCATTGTGCGTTTTAAAGGAAATGAAGAAAAAGCCAAATCTGTTTACGATGGCTACACCCCACTATATGCTGATGATGTGGCCGATACTGTTCATTATTGTGCTAATCTCCCTGAACATGTATGCATCAATAGTCTAGTGATGACATGCACTGCCCAGGCGAATTCGATGTATTTGTTTAAATAGGCGTGAGATCAGGGATGTGAGATGTTAGTATTTTGGCTGTTTCTCACGTCTCACGTCTCACGTCTCACGTCTCACGTCTCACGTCTCACGTCTCACGTCTCACGTCTCACGTCTTACTGCGCTAACGATATCCTAATCTGCACACCACC
>CANKGM010000137.1 GCA_947481355.1 Chitinophagaceae bacterium | reverse complement strand
ATAGTTTTTTTGTTTGCCCCATCCTTGAAAATAAGGGGGATTAAAAAAGGCATTAATTTTTTTGAAAATCATTTGATGGATTAAATCTCCTCAAATTCTATGTAATCCCCTTTGGCATCACTCTTTGGTGGCGATTTATGAGGTTGACGCGTTGCTTGTTGATGAAAATCTTGATTGGTGTTTTGTCTTACCGAATCAAATTGCTTTTTTACTTGTCTTGTTGTTTTGTATACGGGTATAACCAATTCAAAAATGAAGCGATAAGCAAAGTAAATCATCAAGCCTAGGAATATATAGCGTATCATGGAGCAAAGTTAATTAATTTAAGTAAATGGATATAGGTTGGGAGTTGAACGCTTGGCGCTTAACGCTCGACGCTGGACGCTTTTCGCTTTGGGTTGGAGGTTGGGTGTTGGGGGTTGAACGCTTGGCGCTTCGCGCGCTTAACGCTGGACGCTCTCTATTGCCTCTTGCCTATTCCCTCTTGCCTCCTCCGTTCCACTGTGCCTTAGTCCCTTTTTTGTATTCCCTCAACTTGCCTTCTCATGCCCAAACGCCTTATGTATTCCTTCACCAACTTTATCCGCTAAGGATCCAGCAAGTTTGCTGATGCCGTTTTGAAGTTTTTCACTTTCCATCACTTGTCCGACAATGTTAGCCCAAAAGCTTGCAGTCGATTTTTTTTTCGATCCGAAAACGGAATTCATGGTCATCCCAAAATAATTCGACTTCAAATTTTGAATATTGAGGTCAAGCTTAGATTCGATGTTGGTTTGTTTTTCTTTCAATTCCCTCAACGTTCTGTTCAAGGAATGAATCGTGCGTATTGATTTGCTCATGGTTGTTTAGTATTCGTCTTCTTCATCTTCTTCGTCACTTAGAGATGAATGTATGAAGAGGCGTATAAAAGGATTCACAAATAAAGCGTTTCTGAAAATAATAGAGATCAAAATGATGAATAAGAATATTGCTCCTCCGCATAAGAAGCCCATTGCATTACTTCCTAATACATCTGCCATAAACCATGAAAATGCAATTACTAGGAATAGCATGAAAAAAAGAAACATAAAACTAATGATGCTAATGAGCACTAGCATGCTAATCGTTTTCGATAGAACTTTTACGCTAGAAAGTTTAAAGATCTGTAGCCTAGTTTCGAGGTACTCGTTCAGTAACTTTTTATTCTCTTGATAGAAATCGTTCAGGTTTTCTGTTGTTGCCATAACTAATCTGTATGTGATAAAATTAGGCCATTAAAATGAACCATGTATGATTTTGATCATCCTTTAAGGTGAGGTTTGTTGGAGGGAGGAGGCAATAGGCAAGAGGAAATAGAGAATACAGAAAAGGGACGAAGGCACAAAGGGACGCAGCCCCAACACCCAACTCACAACTCAAGCGAAAAGCGTCCAGCGCTCAGCGTCAAGCGCCCAACCCCTAACTCCCATCTCAAGCGAAAAGCGTCCAGCGCTCAGCGACAAGCGCCCAACCCCTAACTCCCAACTCAAGCGAAAAGCGTCCAGCGTAGAGCGCCAAGCGTCCAGCGCGCGAAGCCCTGATTTTGTTTTTTCGGCTAAACCGCCTATATTTGCAGTAGAAATAGAATAAGGTGAAGGGAACGGAGGCGTTCCCTTCTTTATTTCGTAGACTATGGCAACAGAGGAAAAAACAGCAGAAATTATAAAATTGGTTGGGCAATTGCTTGAGGGTGAGCCTGATTATTTTGTAGTAAGCGTATCCATCAGGCCTGTAAACAACATCAGCCTGTTTATCGATGGCGATTCTGGTATTACCATTGAAAAATGTGTCAAAATCAATAAGGCGTTATATAAGCAGATTGTCGAAACAGCTATTTATCCTGATGGAGAATTTTCGTTGGAAGTGTCTTCTCCAGGCTTGGATGAACCACTTAAACTGAATCGACAGTATATTAAAAACATTGGAAGGCCTCTATTGGTAGAGCTTACTGATGGGAAGAAAGTAGAGGGAAAATTGCTTGCTGCAGATAATGAGGGTATTGAGCTTGAAGAAGAGTTAGGCAAGGGAAAGAAAAAAGAGGTGGTTAAACACGCTTTTCTTTTCAATCAAATTAAAGAATCAAAGGTCAGCGTAGTATTTTAAATAAATAGTAGAAAAGAACATTAAATGTATGTTATATGGCAAGTATTAACTTAATTGAATCGTTTCAGGACTTTAAGGATGCAGAAAATATCGATCGTCCTACGCTCATGAAGGTGTTAGAAGATGTGTTCAAAACCCTTCTGAGAAAAAAATATGGCTCAGACGAAAGTTTTGACGTTATCGTTAACACTGAAAAAGGGGATCTTGAGATTGTCCGTCGCAGGATGATTGTAGAAGATGGAGCTGTTGAAAATCCACTTATCGAGATTGCGTATAGTGATGCCGTTAAAATCGAGCCCGATTTTGAAGTAGGTGAAGAATTGTATGAAGAAGTGGAAATCCAGGATTTTGGACGTAGAGCAATTCTAGCTGCAAAGCAAACACTTGCTAGCCGCATTGGAGATTTGAAGAAAAATGCACTTGTTAAAAAATATGGTGACCGCGTTGGAGATATCATCAGTGCTGAAGTTTACCAAGTTTGGAAGAAAGAAGTTTTGTTGATTGACGAGGATGGAAATGAATTAATTCTTCCAAAATCAGAACAAATTCCTGCTGATTACTTCAAGAAAGGGGAGAGTATTCGTTCTGTAATTAAAAAGGTAGAACTAAAAAACAATGCACCTGTTATTATACTATCAAGAACACATTCTTCATTCCTAGCCAAGTTGCTAGAGATTGAGGTTCCTGAAATTTTTGATGGTCTTATTGTGATTAGAAAGATTGTTCGTGAACCAGGAGAGCGTGCTAAAGTAGCCGTTGAAAGTTACGATGATCGTATTGATCCTGTAGGTGCTTGTGTGGGTATGAAGGGAAGTCGTATTCATGGTATCGTAAGGGAATTGAAAAATGAAAATATCGACGTAATTAATTTTACAAACAATATTCAATTGTTGATTCAACGTTCCTTAACGCCTGCCAGAATCACACGTATGAATATTGATAATGAAGGTAAGCGTGCTGAAGTATTTGTTTCTCCAGATCAAGTATCACTTGCTATTGGTAAGCGTGGCGTAAACATCAAATTGGCAGAAGACCTTACAGGTTTCGTTATCGATGTATACAGAGATAATGAAGGGGAAATGGCTGAATATGATATCGATTTGGATGAATTTAGTGATGAAATAGAAGCATGGATCATTGAAGAACTAAAGCGTATTGGTTGTGATACCGCGCGTAGTGTACTTGATCTAACGCCAACGGAATTGGAACGTAGAACAGACCTAGAAAAGGAAACAATCGAAGATATTCGTGAGATCCTTAGGTCTGAATTTGAAAAAGAATAATTGTTAGTGTTTTTTTAAAGATAGCTAAGCATAAAAGCTGAAGGAGGATCAATGTCAGAAGCAAACACACCCAGGTTAATGGCCGCGGCCAAGGAATTCAACATCGGTAAAGACACGTTGGTGGATTTCCTTGTGAGTAAAAATTTTAGTAAGGATGATCTTAAGCCAACATCCAAATTGACAGAAGATATGTACTACTGCTTGCAGCAGGAGTTTTCTTCAGACAAAGCGGCTAAGGCTAAGAGTGATGCCATTGAAATTCCAAAGGGTAGTACTGCTGATGCTAAGAAGAAGAAGGACGAAGAGGAAATAGTTTTCAAAAAAGATAGTAAGAAGAAGGCGCAAGTAGAGGTTTCAGAACCTGTTGTTTCTCCAGCTGCTCCTGTAGAAGAAGTGCCTGTAGTAGTTCCTGAGGTTATTGCTCCAGAACCATCAAAAGCACCTGCAGAAGTAGAAAAGCTAAAAATTGATGCTCCTGAACTTGATGGTCCGAAATTGCTTCATAAGATTGATCTTGATGCAATTGATTCATCTACTAGACCAAAACGTGGTGCCACTAAAAAGAAAGAAGAGAAAGAAAAAACAACCACTTCCACAAAGACTAAGCCTGAAGTAATTGAACCTGTTGAAGTGCCTGCTGCTCCTGAAGTAGCGAAAGCACCTGAAGCAGAGATGATTAAAATTGAGGCACCAGAGCTTGAAGGGACAAAGGTGGTAGGTAAGATAGAATTAACACCAGATCTTGAAGATCGTGGTCGTAGCGCTGATGAAAAAAGAAAGCGTAAGCGTATCCCAATTGAAAAGAAAGATGAGGAAAGGATGAAGCCATTGCTTCAAAAAGATGGTGCAAAGCCTACAGGTGGAGCATCCAGGCCAACAGCCCCAAGGGCTCCTGGAACATCTCGAATGGCAATAAGAAAGGATAAAGATGTTAAGGAAATTGATGAGAAGGAAATTCAAAATAAGATAAAAGAAACACAAGCTAAGCTTTCCGGTGGCGGTGGTTCTAAGCCAAAGATTACCAAATCCAAAATGCGCCGTCTTAAACGCGAAGAAATGGAGGCGGGTAGTGAAGGGGAAGAAAGCAAAATTCAATTAACTGAGTTTATCAGTGTAAGTGAATTGGCTAATTTGCTTGATGTCAATTTTGCTGATATCATTAGCAAATGTATGAGCTTAGGTATCATGGTATCTATAAATCAACGTCTTGATGCTGAAGTTATTGAATTGGTGGCTGGTGAATTTGGATATGAAGTGGAATTCATCGACATGGAGAAGCAGATGGAAATGGAGGAGCAGGATACCGATGATCAACTTGAAGATAATGTTTCTCGTGCGCCTATTGTTACCATCATGGGTCACGTCGATCATGGTAAAACTTCGTTACTGGATTATATCAGAAATGCAAATGTGGTAGCTGGGGAGGCTGGTGGTATTACACAGCACATTGGTGCATACCATGTTGACCTACCATCTGGAAAATCGATCACTTTCTTGGATACACCAGGTCATGAAGCCTTCACCGCAATGCGTGCTCGTGGTGCAAAAGTTACAGATTTAGCCATTATAGTAGTTGCCGCAGATGATGCTGTGATGCCACAAACAAGAGAGGCTATTAGCCATGCTCAAGCAGCTGGCGTACCTATGATTTTTGCCATCAATAAAATTGATAAAGATGGTGCCAATTCTCAGAAAATTTATGAGCAATTAGCCGGAATGAATATTCTTGTTGAAGAGTGGGGTGGTAAATTCCAAAGTCAAGAACTTTCTGCGAAACAAGGACTTAATGTTGACAAGCTACTTGAAAAAATATTACTTGAATCTGAAATGCTTGACTTAAAAGCTAATCCAGATAAAGAAGCTTCTGGTACAGTGATTGAAGCTACGCTTGATAAAGGAAGAGGTTATGTAGCTACAATACTCGTGCAAAATGGTACACTTCATGTTGGAGATTTAGTAGTAAGTGGACAGCATTATGGAAGAGTAAAAGCGATGGTGAATGAGCGTAACAAAAAAGTAGATGTTGTACCTCCTGCAACGCCAGTGTTGATCCTTGGTTTAAATGGTGCACCACAGGCAGGAGAGAAATTCAAAGTATATAAAGATGAATCTGAGGCTAAAGAAATAGCTGGAAGAAGATCACAAATTTTACGTGAGCAAGGTATTCGTACCAAGAAACATATCACACTTGATGAAATTGGACGTCGTCTTGCATTGGGTAACTTCAAAGAACTTAATATCATCATTAAAGGTGATGTGGATGGTTCTGTAGAAGCTTTAAGTGATTCACTTCAGAAACTTTCAACACAGGAAGTAGCTATCAAGGTTGTACATAAAGCAGTTGGACAAATTACCGAAAGTGACGTGTTGCTCGCTACTGCATCAGATGCAATTATCGTAGGATTTAACGTTAGGCCTTCTTTACAAGCAAATAAGCTTGCAGAGAGCGAAGGAGTTCAAATTAAACTTT
>CANKGM010000136.1 GCA_947481355.1 Chitinophagaceae bacterium | reverse complement strand
TGCGATGGATGGTTAGAAAGGACCAGTTTGGTGTAGATTTTGGACTATGGAAAAGCATTAAGTCATCTCAACTTGTTTGTCCATTAGATGTTCATGTACAACGTGTAGCACAAAAACTCAATATAAGTGAAGGCGAAAATGCAGACTGGAAAAGCGCTTTAGCATTGACTAATATTCTAAAAAAATTTGATCCGATTGACCCTATAAAATATGATATTGCTTTGTTCTCACTAGGTGCAAGCAAGTCACTATAAAATCACATTTCATTTCGAATACCGATAAAATACATCTTCTAATTGCTAACCTCTATCATCTACCGTCTATTTTATACCTTTGCACACAATTATTAACAGAATGAGCTTACAAAATTTATCAGAACAGGAAATCATAAGACGCGAAAAACTCGTTGAATTGCAGAAGTTAGGAATAGATCCATATCCTGCAGCAGAGTTTCCTGTTAATATTAACGCTACTCAAATCAAAGAAAAATACCTTGGAGAGGAAAATAAAGCAGACTTCAGCGATGTCTGCCTTGCGGGAAGAATCATGGGAGTACGGGATATGGGAAAAGCATGTTTTGCTGTTTTACAAGACCATAGCGGAAAAATTCAGATCTACGTTAGAAGAGATGATATCTGTCCTACAGAAGACAAAACCCTTTATGATCAGGTTTGGAAAACATTGGATATTGGAGACATCATTGGAGTAAAAGGATATGTATTCACCACAAAAACGGGTGAAACTTCTCTGCATGTACAAACCCTTACTCTCCTTAGCAAATCATTAAAGCCACTTCCAATTGTAAAAGAAAAAGAGGGGGAAACCTTTGATGCTGTTACAGATCCTGAGTTTCGATACAGACAACGATATGCAGACCTCATTGTGAATCCACATGTTAAAGAAACTTTTTTAAAGCGCTCAAAACTCATTAACTCTATTAAAGAATTCTTGAATGATCGTGGTGCAATTGAAGTAGATACACCAGTATTACAAAGCATTCCTGGAGGTGCTTCCGCTAGACCATTCACTACGCATCACAATGCATTAGATATTCCTATGTATATGCGAATCGCCAACGAGCTTTATTTGAAAAGGCTTATTGTTGGTGGCTTTGAATGGGTGTATGAATTCTCAAGAAATTTCAGGAACGAAGGAATGGACCGCACCCATAATCCAGAATTCACCGTTCTTGAATTTTATACGGCATACAAAGATTATTTGTGGATGATGGACACCACAGAACAAATGTTGGAGAAAGCTGCAATTGATGTGAACGGAACAACAGATGCTGAAGTTGATGGTAAAACCATCAGCTTCAAGTCGCCTTATAAAAGAGTCACCATGTATGATGCCATCAAAGAACATACTGGCTTCGACATTTCAAACTTAGATGAGGATGGAATAAGAGATGTGTGCAAGCAGCTTGGTTTAGCATCAGACAAAAGCATGGGAAAAGGTAAATTGATTGATGTCATCTTTGGCGAAAAATGCGAGCATCATTATATCCAGCCAACATTTATCATTGACTATCCTATTGAGATGAGTCCATTAACCAAGAAGCATCGTAGTAAAGCCGGGCTGGTAGAGCGCTTTGAATTGATGGTAAATGGTAAAGAGATTGCCAATGCCTATACAGAATTGAATGATCCGATTGATCAACGAGCACGATTTGAAGATCAGGTTGCACTCATGGCACGCGGAGATGATGAGGCTATGTTTATCGACCATGACTTCTTAAGAGCACTTGAATATGGCATGCCGCCAACAGCAGGAATTGGACTAGGAATTGATAGAATTTGTATGTTTCTTACCAACCAATCTTCTATCCAAGATGTATTGCTCTTCCCAATGATGAGGCCGGAAGCATAATCATTACTAGATTCAAACTATAGAGGGAAAGCTACATGGCATTTATCCTATCAATGCAGGTAATTCTTCATAGGTGTAATGCTCAGTAGGAGTTGACGATTGTCTGAAGTCTTTACGTATAGTGTCTACCTCCAAGCAGATAGAAGGGAGTTGAAATCGAGCAATTTCTTGAATTCGAGCTGTGCTAAGATCCGTTTTAATCCATTCCGCAGCTTCTTCTTCTGGCAAGATTACAGGCATCCGTTTCTTTTTATTGTGCACTTGCTCCATGATGTCATTAGCTGCCGTGGTAAGAATAGCAAAGCTGTCGATCATCTCTCCAGTCAGTTGATCTACCCAGGGATTGAAAATTCCTGCCATAAAAAAATACTCTTGATCTTTTAGTCTAACATAATAAGGGTATGCGGTATCTTTTCCTGAAGGAGGGGTAAAGTGACGCCACTCGTAAAAGCCTGAAGCCAGAACAAGGCACCTGCGTTTTAAGGCAGCCTCTTTATAGGTAGGTTTGTTAAGCACTTCCTCCCCTATAGCATTCAATGTATTGTGCGGAAAGTCTTTCTTTCCCGTTTTAGGATTAAAACCTCCTTTTCTGAAATGCTGCAATGAATCAAGTGAGTTTATATAGGAAGGAATGAATTCCCAATGCATCAGCACTGGCAAAACATCATTTCCCCCTAAAACTGGCTTAAAAACAGGCCAACGTGGATAGTCAAACCCGCTTACATAAGGTTGATTTACGCTCGCCTCAAATTCCTCTAGCTTTTTTTCAATGCCCTTGAGCTTAATATGCTCACTCCTCTTAATATCTATGCTGATATGGAAACACATGAATACAATATTATGAAAACCCGCTTCTACCACAAATTATTCTCTAAATCCCCCATTGAATCCCTATTTTTGTGGCTATCAACCGATCATAATGGAATATAATACAACGCGGAACCATCTGGAGATGAAGGAGTATGGGAGACATGTACAGAAAATGGTAGACCATCTTCTCACCATAGAAGATAAAGAACGTAGGCAAAAAAATGCACATGCAGTCATAGAATTGATGGGTTTTATCAATCCACAATTAAAAAACATTGAAGATTATCGCCATAAATTATGGGATCATCTGTTCTTGATATCTGACTTTAAATTGGAAGTTGACAGTCCATATCCAATACCAACAAGAGAATCACTTAGAGCAAGGCCAAATCCATTGCCTTATCCAAAAAGACATCCAAGGTATTCTCATTTAGGCAAGCACCTTGAATTGGTGATACAAAAAGCAATGGCTGAAGAGAATGAAGAAAAGCGCTCTGGATTTGCGCACGCCATTGCATATTACATGAAACTGACTTACAACACTTGGCATAAAGAACTGGTTCCAGACGATAGTATCCGTAGCGAATTAAATACCATCACACAAGGCAAGTTAGAATTTACAAATACCCCATATGTAAAAGCATTTAGAGAACGTGATGACCGTTTCATGAAACGCGGTAAAGGTGGCGGTGGCGGATTTCAACAACGCAACAGAAATGGCGGAGGTAGTGGCGGAAGTAAAAATAGACCTCCTCAAAAATTCGGCAAAAAGCGTTTTAAATAACCTAGTACCCTTAACGCTAAACCATCTTGCATGAAAGCCTTCGAAGTTTATGGTGGAAAGAAATTGCATGGAGAAATAACTCCTCAAGGTGCCAAAAATGAAGCACTTCAAATAGTTAGTGCTGTACTAATTACACCCGAACCAGTTATTCTGCATAATATCCCAGATATTCTTGATGTAAACTTACTCATCGATTTACTTGAAGACATAGGAGTGCAAGTGGAAAGGATAGATCGACATACCTGTCGATTCGAAGCCAAAAACATCTTAATCGATAAATTAGAAGACCCTGAATTTCAGAAAAAAAGTAGCAAGCTAAGAGGATCTGTAATGCTTGCTGGCCCTCTACTTGCTCGTTTCAAAAAGGCATTTATACCAAAACCTGGTGGAGATAAAATCGGCAGAAGAAGATTAGATACCCATATTATTGGTTTCGAAAAAATGGGGGTAAAATTTGAGTATGAACAAGGTGAGGGATTCTTCAGACTCAATGCAAAGGAGCTAAAAGGCACAGATCTTTTATTAGAAGAGCCATCCGTAACAGGAACTGCCAATATTATTTTAGCAGCCGTGATGGCAAGTGGTACAACTACCATATACAACGCAGCATGTGAGCCCTATATTCAACAACTATGCGCCATGTTAAATAGAATGGGCGCTAGAATATCGGGCATTAAATCTAATCTATTAACTATCCAAGGGGTTGAAGCATTGGGTGGAACCACCCATACCATGCTTCCTGATATGATTGAAGTTGGCTCATTCATTGGCTTAGCTGCCATGACCCAAAGTAATATCACCATTAAAAATGCTGGCATTCCTTTCTTGGGTGTCATTCCACAAAAATTTGAGCAGTTAGGCATACACCTAGAAATCAAAGGAGATGATATCGTCATCCCTGAACAAGATGTTTACGAAGTACAAAATTTCATTGATGGGTCTGTACTAACCATTTATGATCATCCATGGCCTGGTATGACTCCCGACTTACTGAGTATTTTATTGGTGGTAGCCACTCAAGCCAAAGGTAGCGTCCTTATTCACCAAAAAATGTTTGAAAGTCGGTTGTTCTTTGTCGATAAATTGATTGACATGGGCGCTAGGATTATTTTATGCGATCCGCATAGAGCAGCGGTTATTGGGCTAGAAAGAGAACAAGCACTTAGAGGCATTACCATGAGTAGTCCTGATATACGTGCAGGCGTAGCCTTATTGATTGCAGCACTGAGTGCTGAAGGAAAAAGCATCATTCAAAATATTGAACAAATTGATAGAGGATATCAATACATAGATCAGCGTTTGCAAGCATTAGGTGCACAAATCAGAAGAATCGATTCATAGAAAATAAAGATGGAAGAAAGCAATCAGAAAATAATTATCCTGACAGCACCTTCAGGAGCAGGAAAAACAACCATTAAAACACAGTTACTTACTGCATTACCAAAAACCTTATCATTCAGCGTATCCGCTACTACACGAAAAATTCGAGGAAACGAACAAGAAGGCATTGATTATTTTTATATTTCTGAGGATGATTTCAAAAATAAGGTAGCACAACACGCATTCATCGAATGGGAAATGGTTTACCCTGGCCTCTACTACGGCACCACCATGGATGAAGTTCAAAGAATATGGAGAGAAAATAAAATCCCACTACTCGATATCGACGTGAAAGGGGCACTGAACATAAAAAAGCACTTTGGCAAAAATGCACTTACCATTTTTATTGAACCTCCTTCAATTGAAATACTAAAACAACGATTAACCAATCGCGGAACGGATACCTCAGAGAATATTGCCATGAGGATTGAAAAGGCAACCATTGAATTACAGTATCGAGATCAATTCGACGCTGTTATCGTAAACGATGATTTAAAAAAAGCTACCGATCAAACTATTACAAACGTGATGAATTTTATCGGCAAAGGCTAATATAGAGTTTCAATATATTTGTAATTATGGGGGCATTTCTATTAATTGGGATTATTCTCGCATTCATGCTGAGTGGATTTTTTGCTGGTATAGAAGTTGGATTTTTTTCATTAAATCGCCTCTCTATAGAATTGAAGAAAAAGCAACAGTCTAAAAATGCATTTTCCCTATCCCGTTTTTTGGCTGAGCCATCAAAGTTTATTAGTGCAATGCTTGTTGGGCTCTCCGTTTCATTAGTTATCTATGGCATGTTTATAGATCAGCTATTAACTCCACTGTGGAGATATACCGAAGGATATTTGAATCAACAATTTGTTCCTTATTTTCTATACATCCGAATACTATTTGACCTTGCCCTTTCATCATCTGCTATTTTAATTTACTTCTTCTTCTGTCGAGCCATCTTTCATGCAAAAAGCGACACATTATTTTTTTTCTTAACTCCTATACTAGGGTTTTTCTACAAACTACTTTACCCCTTAGCAAAAATTT
>CANKGM010000135.1 GCA_947481355.1 Chitinophagaceae bacterium | reverse complement strand
TGTTGATGAACTATACCAATCAACTGTCTCACCAACTCCCACAATAGCAGAAAGCGTTACAGGACCTGTACCACATCGTGATGCATTTACACCTGTAGCGGAAGCCGGTGCTGCATTTATTGTAGCCGTAACCGAAACACGTGCAGAAGCACACCCTGTTGTCGGTATTCTTGCTTGTGCAAAATAATTCGTTGTAGTGCTGATGGTTGGTGTAGTATAATTTGTGGTTCCACTCGACAATAATGTTCCACCTGTTGAAGCACTATACCAATCAATAGTTTCTCCTACTCCAGCTGTAGCGGATAATATGAAACTCGTGGCACCACAATTTGAAGCATCTGTACCTGCTGGTGTTGCAGGTAACGGATTAACTGTCGCGGTAACAGCAACGCGTGATGCAGAGACACAACCTGTAGTCGTGTTTCTCGCTTGTGCATAATAAATTGTTGTGCTGCTGATGCTTGGTGTTGCATAGCTTGTTGATTCACTTGACAATAGTGTTCCACCTGTTGAGGCACTATACCAATCGATTGTCTCTCCTGCACCTGGAGTAGCGGATAATGTTACACTACCAGTACCGCATCGCAAAGAGCTTGTTCCTGTCGGAACAGATAGTATAGCATTTATTGTTGCAGTAACAGGAACACGAGAGGCAGAAATACATCCAGTAGTGGTATTTATGACTTGTGCATAATAACTCGTGGTAGTGTTAATAATCGGCGTAGTATAGCTCGTTGATCCACTGGATAATAAAGTTCCCCCGATTGCAGCACTGTACCAATCTATTGTCTCTCCAGCATCGAGTGTAGCTGATATTGTCACACTACCTGTACCGCAGTTTGATGCACCTATAGCAGTGGGTGTTGAAGGCAACGGATAAATTGTTGCAGTAACTTCAAGAAGAGATGCGGAAACACAACCCGTAGTGGTGTTTCTTGCTCGTGCATAATAACTTGTTGTGCTGCTGATGATCGGTGTTGTATAGATTGTTGATCCACTAGACAATAATGTTCCGGCTGTTGAAGAACTATACCAATCTACTGTCTCTCCAATATCAGGTGTAGCTGATAATGTTACACTACCTGTACTACAATTTGATGCCTCTATAGTTGAAAGTATTGTAGGCAATTGATTTATTGTTGCAATAACGGTAATACGTGATGTAGATATACAACCTGTAGTCGTGTTTCTCGCTTGTGCATAATAACTGGTTGTACTGTTGATGCTTGGTGTTGTATAGCTCGTTGATCCACTAGACAATAATGTTCCGCCTGTTGAAGCACTATACCAATCTACAGTCTCGCCTACGCCTGCTGTAGCAGTTAGCGATACAGTACCTGTGCCACAACGCGATGCGCCTGTACCTGTAGGTGCATTTGGTGCTGATGTAATTGTTGCCGTAACCATAGTACGCGAGGCAGAAGTACATCCTGTAGTGACGTTGCGTGTTTGTGCAAAATAAGAAGTTGTAGTGCTGATGCTTGGTGTTACATAGCTAGTTGATCCACTCGATAATAGTGTTCCACCGGTTGACAAACTATACCAATCAATTATCTCTCCTGCTCCGGGTGTAGCGGATAGCGATACACTTCCTGAGCCGCATCGCAATGCGCCAGTTCCTGTCGGCGCAGATGGCAGTTGATCTACTGTTGCTGTAACCATAACACGAGAGGTAGCAATACAACCGGTCGTTGTATTGCGTGCTTGTGCATAATAATTCGTTGTGCTAGTGATGCTTGGTGTGGTATAGCTCGTAGATGCACTGGCTAATAATATTCCCCCTGTTGATGCATCATACCAATCTATCGTTTCACCTGCACCTGCTGCAGCGAATAATATTAAACTACCTGTATTACAGATGGACGCGTCGTTGCCAGTAGGTATAGATGGCAACGGATTGATTGTTGCAACAACAGCAGTGCGTGTAGAAGATGGACATCCATTGTATGCCTCTACATAATATGTTGTAGTTGTTGTGATAGTTGGGGTTGTATAACTAGAATCACTATTTAAAACAGACCCACCTGACATTGTAGAATACCAATTAATTGTTTCACCTGCACCTGCAATAGCGGATAGTGATATAGTACCTGTACCACATCGAGATGCACTTCTACCTGTTGGGGCCGAAGGAAATAAAGTTAACACTGTTGCATTTACTGGGGTTCTGGAAATAGATTTACAACCAGATGTATTGTCTCTTGACTCAGCAAAATATTGGGTAGTACTTGTGATGCTTGGGGTAGTATAGCTCGTTGATCCACTAGATAATAATGTTCCGCCTATTGAAGCACTATACCAATCAATTGTAGATCCAACTACAGGTGTTGCAGAAATTGCTACACTTCCTGTACCACAACGTGAAACATCAGTTCCAGTAGGGGCAGAAGGCACTGCATCTATGGTTGCAGTAACAGCAACACGAGAATCAGAAATACATCCTGTAATCGTGCTTCGTACCTGTGCATAATAGATTGTTGTAATTCCTATACTTGGTGTTGTATAGCTAGTTGATCCACTAGATAATAATGTTCCGCCTGTTGAAGCACTATACCAATCAATTGTCTCCCCTGTAGCTGCTGTAGCGGATAACGTAACACTACCTGTGCCACATCTAGATGCGCTTGTGCCTATAGGCGTAGATGGTTCTGGGGTTATTGTTGCAATGACCGCAACAAGAGAAGATGAAATACATCCGGTAGTGTTGTTTCGTGCTTGAGCAAAATAACTCCTTGTACTACTTATGGTTGGTGTTGTATAGCTCGTTGAACCAATCGATAATAGTGTTCCACCGGTTGAAGCACTATACCAATCAATCGTCTCCCCTATGCCTGGTGTAGCAGATAATGTTACATTACCCGTACCACAATTTGAATCCCCTATACCTATAGGTAGAGAAGGCAACGGATTGATTATTGCAGTAACAGTATCACGGGATGCAGAAGCACATCCTGAAAGGGTATTTCTTGCTTGCACATAATAACTCGTTGTAGTACTTATGCTAGGTGTAGTATAGTTTGTTGATCCGCTGGATAATGAAACTCCCCCAGTCGAAGCACTATACCAATCAATTGTCTCGCCTGCTCCTGGTGTAGCGGCTAGGGTTATACTACCAATGCCACAACGTGATGCGCTTGTGCTAGTCGGTGCAGACGGAATATCATTTATTATTGCAGTAACTGAAGATAGAGATTCAGAAATACAACCCGAAGTGGTATTTCGTGCTAATGCATAATAACTTGTTGTACTGCTAATGATTGGCGTGGTAAAGTTAACTGAACCACTTGATAATAACATTCCGCCTGTTGAAGCGCTATACCAATCAATCGTTTCTCCTGCTCCTGCTTTAGCAGATAAGATTACACTGCCAGCGCCACAAGATGATGCATCCGTAGCCATAGGTATTGAAGGCAATGGATTGATTGTTGCAATGACTGCAGTTCGTGAAGTAGATGAACATCCATTAGATGTCTCTACATAGTATGTTGTAGTAGAATTGATTGTTGGTGTTGTATAAGTGGATGCACTACTTAATAAGGCACCGCCTGATACTGCTGAATACCAATTTATTGTTTCACCAGCGCCTGCTGTTGCAGATAGTGTTACACTACCTGTGCCACAATTTGATGCCCCAGTACCGGTTGGAGTCGACGGCAATGGATTGATTGTTGCAGTTACCATAACACGTGAAGCAGAAATACAACCAGACGTCGTGTTTCTTGCTTCTGCATAATAATTGGTTGTACTGCTAATATTTGGTGTGTTATAGGTCGTTGATCCGCCCGATAATAATGTTCCACCGCTGGAAGCACTATACCAATCGATTGTCTCCCCTATGCCTGGTGTAGCAGATAACGTAACACTACCAGCACCGCATCGTAATGCGCTTGTACCTGTCGGCGTAAATGGTATTGCGGTTATTGCTGCTGTTAGGGGAACACGTGAAGCAGAAGTACAACCCGTAGTCGTGTTTCTTGCTACTGCATAGTAACTAGTTATAGCACTTATACTTGGTGTTGTATAGCTAGTTGATCCACTAGATAATAATGTTCCGCCTTTTGAAGAACTATACCAATCAATCGTCTCTCCTACACCTGGTGTTGCTGTTAATACAACACTGCCGTTACCGCAGTTTGACCCGCCATTACCAGTCGGCACAGCAGGTAATGGATTTATTGTTGCTGTAACTGCTGTTCGCTTAGATGACAAACATCCATTTCGAGCTTCTGCGTAATAAGTTATTGAAGTAGAGACACTAGGTGTGGTATAGCTTGTCACCCCAGCAGCATTATATAATTCAAGTCCACCAGTTGGCACATCATACCAATCAATTTCAGAACCCACATCGGTTGAAGCAGAAAGAGTAACTGGGCCTGGCCCGCATCGTTGTGCGGAAAACCCAATTGGAATTTGGGGTAGTGCTTTAATTGTAATGGTCGTGGTAGCCGTTTTAGAACATGCTATATTCCCATACAAATAACTCACCGTGTATGTCCCACTTAAGCTAGCTACTAAATCGATAGTCCCTGTAGATGCATTTATAACTAATCCAGAAGTTGATGAGTATGAGCCGCCAGTTTGACCTAACTGTAAAACTGACACTGTGCCAGTAGCGCAAAATAAAGTAGCGCCATAGGATATTGTTGCTTGAGGTGAAGCAAAAATTCTAACGGATGTTGAAGTAGTACTTGAACATTTTCCATTGGAAAAAGTATATGTAACAGTATAAATACCCGGAGCACTAGTAGCTAAATTAATTTGACCAGTAAGATTGTTGATTATAAGCCCTGAAGTAGAACTGAATGTACCTCCTGATTGTCCTGTAAGATTAACTGATGCGGTTCCTGTATTACAAAAAGGAGTAGCGTATGAAATGGTGGCCGTGGGCAATGCATTGATTACCACAGTAACCAATGTTCTTTGACTTTCGCATAAAGAACTAATATTAACAGAAGCAGCATAAGCTGTATATATTCCGGTAGCAGTACCACCAGGAGCACTTACTATATTACCTCCGGTAGCTGCATCATACCATACAATCTTTTCTCCAGGGCCGGGAATCGCGCTGCCTAGATGCTGGTTACCATCATAACACGCAGTAATGCTATTTCCTGTTGGAGCATTGGGAAAAGCTACAATTGAAATATCAGTGGCAGCATCTAAGATACATGAGGCAACTCCATAGGTATAGGTTATAGTATAATCACCAGCAGTGCTTGTAGTCAAATCTATTTCTCCCGTAACGGAATTAATAACAAGTCCTGTTGCTGCAGAAAAACTACCCCCTTGCACTCCATTTATAGTAACAGCTGCTTTACCTATCTTGCAGAAAGACGATGAGGAATACGATATCGAGGCTGTAGGACATTGAGCATTACCACTAAGTACAGAGATGAATAATGCTAAAGATAAACTCGTTCGCACAAGGCATTTCCTATAGCACTCCACGATAGAAAAAGAGGAGGATCCTATAAGTAGAAAAATATATTTAATACAAAATTTCAGAATTCCAATCATGAATCAGTACGACAAATATTAAAACCAATTTTAGATTTGAGTATATCATAAGTATATTACTTTGATAACCCTTTTCTTAAAAAGGTGTTAAGTAAACTAATAGAAAATGGGAAGATTGGATTTACTGATAGAATTATATTAAATAATATAATTTACAGATCCGGTAAAAATAACGTTACTTGAATGAATAAAAAATATCTAACAAAAATTTCTTCACTAATTTATCCCCAATTTATTGAAGATCAATACATTGAAAAGATTTAAATCAAGTATTTTATTCTAGGGTTAAGCAAAAAGAAACAGAGGAGGTTAGGGGTTAGGGGTTAGAGGTTAGAGGTTAGAGGTTAGAGGTTAGAGGTTAGAGGTTAGAGGTTAGAGGTTAGAGGT
>CANKGM010000134.1 GCA_947481355.1 Chitinophagaceae bacterium | reverse complement strand
TTGCCAATCAGGTTTTTTTTAGAAAATGTAAAAAGGCCCCTTATTTTCTAAATCTGAGTAGGGGTAAAGTAGTGAACACCGTTGATTTAGTGGAAGCACTTGATACTGGGTTGATTCGTGCAGCTGGATTAGATGTTCTTGAAAATGAAAATGTTAAGTCCTATGGCGCAGAAGAGTTATCTATGCTCACTAACTTAACTCAACGGCCTAACGTAATCATAACCCCTCATATTGGGGGGTATAGCCATGAAGCGCTTGAGAAGATGGCTAATGTGGTGTTGGGGAAGCTCGAACTTCCGCCTAGGTATTGATTTTAATTTTTTTTATTACTTTTGCACTACAGCAACGCTTCAGATTTTTCTGAGGCGTTGCTATTTTTTTCAAGTTAAGCATGTAAAAATTAGTTTATGAGCGATATAATCTATGTAACCAAAGAGACGCTGGAACAAATGAAAATTGAATTGCAGCATCTTAAAGGGGTTGAAAGACCAGCCGCATCCAGAGCTATTGCTGAGGCTAGGGAAAAGGGTGACCTTAAAGAAAACGCAGAATATGATGCCGCCAAAGAAGCACAGGGATTACTTGAAGCAAGAATAAATAGGATGGAGGCAGAGCTTGCTAATGCCCGTATTTTGGATGTATCAACAATTGACACAAGTAAGGTGTCTATTCTTACGAAAGTGACAATTACCAACAAAGCAACAAAAAAGTCAATGACCTATCAACTTGTTTCAGAGAAAGAGGCTGATTTAAAGTTGTTCAAGATTTCTGTTACCTCACCAATTGGAAAAGGGTTGCTTGGAAAGAGAGAAGGGGACGAAGCTGAGATCATAGCACCTAATGGTAAAATTATTTTTTCAATAGATAAGATTTCAGTTTAAAGAAGAGCAAAATTCATGTCAACAATTTTTTCAAAAATCATTGCAGGTGAAATCCCTTCTTATAAAATAGCTGAGAATGAATTATTCTATGCTTTTTTAGATGTTTTCCCATTAGTGCCTGGCCATACATTAGTGGTTCCCAAAAAAGAAATAGATTATTTCTTTGATTTAGATGTAGATCAATTGTCTGCAATTTTGAATTTTGCAAAACCTATTGCTAAGGCTATTGAATCCGCATTTCCATGCAAACGATGTGGAATATCTGTCATCGGACTTGAAGTGGCACATGCACATTTGCATGTAGTTCCTATTAATACAGCTGACGACCTTAATTTTACAAGAGTTAAACTCAAGCCTACTCCAGATGAGCTTTTAGAAGTTCAACAAAAAATACTTGCTCAATTAAAAAGCCATGAATAATCTTAACGTCACGTTTACAAGAGAGCTTTTTTTTAAAGTATTGATTGCCGTATTATTTGGACTTGGTCTATTTGATTTACTATACTCGTTTACTGGGGCATACGCTATTTATGGGTTGCTTTATCCTGCAGCACATGTATTGTTGCATATCATTTTATTTCTTTCTCTTTCCTTTATTTGGTCAAAAGAAAAATGGGCTTTATACCTCTTTGCCGCAATAGTTATAGTTCATCTCTTGCTCGACTTGTATTCAGGGGCATTTCAGGCTGTAAAACTTTTGTTGTTTGTTCCTCTTGTGCTTTTTATATTTCTTTGGGGTAGTAAGAAATAATGATTCTATTTCTTTATTCGATCAGGATTCTCTTTGATGAAAGAGCCCCAGCTTGATGATGTTGATTTTTTACTTGATTTTTTTGGTAGTGAAGTTAGTTTGATGCCCTGTAATGAGAAGTGATGGCAAATCGCAACAGCAAGGGCGTCTGATGCATCATAGTATTTCATAGCTTGTTTAATTACGATGATATTATTAAGCATTTTCCAGATCTGCTCCTTATTAGCGTTTCCATTTCCAGTTATGGATTGTTTAACTTTTTTAGGGGAATATTCTGATACGTTGAGTTGATGAGTCATGGCTACTCCAATAGCTATACCTTGTGCCCGGCCGAGTTTAAGCATGCTTTGCACATTCTTGCCAAAGAAAGGAGCTTCAATGGCCATTTCAGTTGGTTTATATTGACTAATTAACTTATGTATTACTTGATTGATTTCTCCAAGTCGTTCGAACATATCTTTTTTACCATTCAGTTTAACAACATCCATTTCAAGCAATTCAATAGCATTTCCGTTAACTGATATCACGCTATATCCCATGATGACAGTGCCGGGGTCGATTCCTAAAATAATTTTGCCTTTCTTATTCAATGGGGGTTAATTTTGACTGATATTCTAAAACACTGAACAAAAGTATCAAAATATTACTCAACTATTTAGTTGGGCCAATTCTATTCATTTGGCTTTCGTATAGCGTTATTCAACAAATCAGTAGCCAGCCAGATTTACCATCATATGTTCTGTTGCTAAAGCAGAGTATTCAGGCCAAGGGGGTCTTTCTTTTGATATTAGTTTTTTGTTTGATGTTTTTACAATGGACTCTTGAAGCTAAAAAATGGCAGCTATTGTTGAAGCCTATTGCACCTATTTCAATGCGAACTGCCCTTTCCGCTATTTTTCGGGGAATCTCTTTTTCAATCGCAACCCCTAATCGGATGGGGGAGTTTGCGGGTCGAATTTTATTCTTGCCAAATGGCAAGCGCTTGGCTGGCACATCGCTAACATTCATCGGAAATTTTGCTCAATTAATAGTTACTCTCCTGTTTGCTAGCGCCTCTCTTTTTGTGATTGAGCCATTTTTTGTAGCAACTAATTCTTCACCTATATTATCTAAGTTGACATTTTTATTCCAGTGTACAATTCCACTTCTTACGCTTACCTGCTTAGTAATTTACTTCAAACTTGGATCTGTATTTGAATATCTTTTTTCATTCTCATTCATGCAAAAAGTAAAATCTAGCTTGTTGTTATTAGAGCAACTTCCAGTTCATATTCTTCTACGTGTTTTATTTTTATCTATTCTACGTTTTTGCATCTTTATATTTCAATACTTCTTGTTGTTTCAGCTCACTAAAGTTTCTGTTTCATTATTTGATACCACAGTAACTATATCTGTTATGTTTCTTTGGCTTGCCATTCTTCCTACGATTGCATTTCTTGAATTGGGAGTGAGGTGGCAGTTTGCCTTGATTTTATTAGGAGGACTTTCTTCCAATCGACTAGGTATTTCCATAGCAGTGACAGCTATCTGGTTTATTAATTTAATTGTTCCATCCCTTCTGGGCGTTTTTTCAGTTTTCAGAGTAAATAGAGAAAGTCCTAGCTTATCCGATCAAAAATTATGAAAACTTTATTTCTGAGAGGCAGGTTTGAACTAAAAAGGCCATTTGTTGTTTTTATATTTGTATATGCTTGGAAAACAAAAGTTGATTTTATTTTTGTGCTGTAGTCTTTCATTTGCTAAGCTTAGCGCATCGGTTGATACATGTCGTCTTAGCAACACCTCATATACTTTTGGCGAGGAGATTCGTTTTAAAATATTCTACAATGTAATTGGATTATATGTAGATGCTGGATCAGCTATTTTTTCTATTGAAAATATGCAATTGAATAATCGTCCAGTTTATCATGTTAAAGGTCTAGGATTTTCTAACCCTTCTTATGATTGGATTTTTAAAGTCAGGGATCGATATGAAAGTTTTATAGATACGTCTACTTTAAAGACCCAGAAATTTTTACGTCATGTTGAAGAGGGAGGATATAGGAAGGATGAAGCCGTCATTTTTAATCACATAGATAAAAAAGCAATTTCTACACGAGGTACATATTCTATTCCTGAATGCATACAGGATGTGCTTAGTTCAATATACTACGCTCGGAATATTGACTTTTTAAAATATCAAATAGGTGATAAGATCCCAATATCTATGTTTTTAGATGATGAAGTTCATGGCATCTATATTCGATATTTGGGGAAAGAAGTAATTAAGACAAAATACGGTCAATTCAATGCTATTAAGTTTAAGCCGATGTTAATAAAGGGAACAATTTTTCAGGGTGGAGAATTGATGACAGTTTGGGTAACTGACGATGCCAATCATCTTCCGTTAAGAATTGAAAGTCCAATTACTGTTGGTAGTGTTAAAGTAGATATGATGGGCTATAAAAATTTAAGAAATCCAATGCAGGCGTTGATAAGTTTAAACTGACGAATTCATCTTGTCTATAGTTATAACTTCATTTTTTCGATATCCCTTATCTGTTTTTTTTATAGTACATGCTGAAATCAAGGGGTCATGTTCGAAAAATAAGATATAATTTTTTTCAGCCGCTTCTTTTAAAAAGGTTTCTTTTTCTTTTAGTGTAATCATAGGAAACATATCATACCCCATAATATAGGGAAGCGGTATATGGGCTGCAGACGGAATGAGATCTGCCATATACACTATCGTTCTGTTATGAAGTTGTATAAATGGAATCATCATCGAGCTAGTGTGACCATGTACAAATTGGATAGAGATGTTTTCGGAAAATGGAGTTCTGCCATTTTGAGTTTCACAAACGAATTTGAGTTTTCTTGATTCTTGGATGGGTAAAATATTTTCTTTCAAGAATGACGCTTTTTCTCTTGCATTTGGATTAAGTGCATCATTCCAATGCTTTTCATTGCTCCAATAAGTTGCATTGGGGAATGCCAATGAAAGCACATTGTTATTCATTTTTACAGCACCTCCGCAATGATCAAAATGCAGATGAGTAAGTATGACATCTGTTATATCGGTAGGGGCAACGTTTAATTTTGATAAAGAACTCATTAATGAGTCTTTTCCATGTGGGTAATAGTGACTAAAAAATTTTTCAGATTGTTTATCTCCCATCCCAGTATCGATTAAAATCTTTCTGTCTTTATCAATGATGAGCATGCATCTCATAGCCCAAGTACACATATTATTCTCGTCGGCTGGGTTTTCTTTTTGCCATAACGTTTTAGGCACCACCCCAAACATAGCTCCTCCATCTAGTTTAAAGAGTCCTGTATCAATTGAGTAGATCTGCATTATTTTCTTTTGTGATGGAAGAACGAGTATAAAATAGTGCAAAGAAACTTAGGATGAAAAAACACATTAGTACTAGTATTGAATTTCTCATGTTTCCTGTTAGTTCTTCGTTCCTAGCGAATAGAAACAAACCAATGGTTAGGGCAATTTTTTCAGTAACATCATAGAAACTAAAAAAAGAAGTCGTGTCTTCTGTTTTTGGCAGGAGTTTTGAATAGGTACTTCTACTCATGGACTGAATACCTCCCATCACTAGTCCTACAAATACAGCTAGTATGTAAAATTGGCTTTGCGAATAGACGTTATATCCTACAATGCATATGCCAATCCAGATAGAAACAGCTACAATCAGAGTCGGTATATTTCCGATTTTACTGGAAAGTTTGCTCATGAGGATAGCTCCAAAAATAGCAACGAGTTGAATTAAAATGATAGTCAGCAATAGTTTCGGCTCATCCTCTGCTTTTGGGAAAATTTCCTTTTTTGCAAAACTTGCAGCAACCAACATCACTGTTTGAACCCCTACACTAAATAAGAAAAATGAAAGAAGGTATCGTTTCAGGGTTGGAAGTTCTTTTGCTTGATTCCACACCAATTTTAATTCATGATATCCATTAATGAGGATATTTTTCTTCAATTTTTTATTTACAGCAGTATTTGATGGAAGATTTTTAAACGTGATTTGTGCAAATCCAAACCACCATAGTCCAACCAATAAAAATGAAATTCTTGCCCCAATGGTTTTGTCTGATTCATCAAGTCCAAACCAACCTGGTTTCAGCAAAATGACAAAACAAATGATTTGTAAAATCACACTACCTATGTATCCCATCGCATATCCTTTGGCACTAACTCTATCTCTGTCTTGAGGATAGGCAATGTCTGGTAGGTAGGCATTATAAAATACCCAGCTACTCCAAAAGCCTAGAGCGGCGGTTGC
>CANKGM010000133.1 GCA_947481355.1 Chitinophagaceae bacterium | reverse complement strand
TGTTCTCGGCCATATTCGTGAATCGATTGTTTCGCTTGAAGCATGCTCTGTCCACATGGTGGCTTCCCCTCCAATAATTAGTTTTTCCTCTTCTGCAGTGATAATTTTTTCTCCCTTTTCTATCTTTTTTATTATTTCAGATTCAAAACGATTTAAATCTGCTTCACTATCTGGTACAATTTCCGTGTTGAGATAGGGTATTGGATCATTTAAATAGTGATACGAAGTAGGTTGCATTAAATCGATATAATATCCCTTAGATAAAATACTCTTGTATCCATTTTTGGCTGAGGAAAGTAATGCCTCCATACCTCGCCAAGACTGAACCACAATATCTTTGGGTACATCTTGTTCAATCAATTGATTGAATTCTCCTTTTTCGAAATAGGATTTAGCAAGGCTATCATCCATTTTCTTCATTAATATTTCGTCCCAACCCACAGTGATTTTTTTTGAACGATTCAATATTTTTTGGACCTGTCTATTGAAATAATTCTGGAGCGCTACGGTTGATGAGAGCCCATTCGCTTTCATGAACGCTTGTATTGTGTCATTCTTTGCCCAATCATTTCCTGTATTTTCATCACCACCAACATGAAAATAGTGGTCAGGAAATAATGACGCCACTTCAGTCAACAAAGTATCCAAAAAGGCATAGGTACTCTCTTTAGTGGGGTCAATGGTTGGATCAAAAACACCCCAATGATCTTGTAGTGTATAGGCTCTTTTTATGGAAGCTAATTCTGGAAACGCGGTTATGATTGCAGTAGAGTGACCTGGTAAGTCAATTTCAGGAACAACCCGTATACCTCGTTGATCAGCATAGGCAATTATTTCTCTTACTTGTTCATGTGTAAAATATTGGCCATTTGAAACCAATTCATGAAGCCTTGGGAAAACCTTAGATTCGATTGTATATGCCTGATCATCGCTGATGTATAAATGCAAAACATTCATCTTAACCACTGCCATGGCATCTAGCGTACGCTTAATTACCTCCATTGGCATAAAATGATAGGGCTGTGAAATCAATAATCCTCTCCATGCAAATCTGGGTTTATCCTCAATGATTGTACCAGGGATGTAAAAGCCATCTTTGTCAGATTCTATTAGCTGAAGTAAGGTTTCTAAAGCTCTTATTGCACCAATATCACTCACTGCATTAATGTGAATACCCTTGCTGTCAACATGAATATCATATGACTCTTCCATTTCAAGCTGTACCACTCCTTTTTTATCTGAGTGTATCATGAGGGATGCAGTTGGAAGATTATTTTCAGCATTGATTATCCAGGTTTTAAAAAACAACCCAGTTCGTTCTGCAAGTCGCTGTGTAAAACGACCTGCCTCTTTATAGAGCCTTGGGTCAGTTACACCATCTATAGAAATTGAAAATTGCTGGTTTAATCTGAATTGTTCTTTCGTCATTTGAATTGACGAAGGCATCGGCATTACATTTATATGTTGCGCATATGAATGAAAGCTAACTATAAACAAAAACAAGTATAGTAATGGGTATTTCATGTACATGAGACTATGGCTTTACATTTCAGTTTAATAAAACAGCTTTACTGAAATCTGTTCTTAATTCATTTTAATATGCTTAAGATAGCAAATTATATGCTAATGATTTTGTGCTTAATCAAAAGGCTTTAAAGTATACTTGTTTTTTGATGTATTCATTTCCTGGACTTGCAAAATGTATTATTCATTTTATTGTAATATGTATCCCGTACATATAATATTGGATTTGAAAGCAAATGAATGAAAACCAATTTATTATAGCCTTTTTTTACTTGGTTCTTTATGTAAAATGTGCTTTTTAGGGTACTCACTTTTTTTATTCACGTATTACATTGAATTATGTTGAAAAATGGGAGTAAAACATAACGGTTTGAACAAATTATTTATCACTTAAAATGATAACTTCAGCGAAATAGATCATTTCATTTTTAAGCATAATTATTAAATTTTAATTCAACGTATGACTAAAGGTAGAAGGTGTTTGAGAAGACGATTTTTGTTTTTTGGACTAATCTTAAGTTTTCAAATTTTAGTACAAGGGCAGTCTACATATAAAGATGTTCCATTTGTTCAAGAGTTCAGTGTAAAGTATGAATTAGATCTGCAAAATTTACCGGCAACCGTAATGTTAAGAAATGCTTTTTGTGATCGCAATGGTATCGTTCAAGTCCTTTCTTCTTCTGGACTACTTAGGCCTCGTGGTGGACAATTTTTGTTTCCAGGAAAACTTGCTTTAGATCTCTCTTCTCGTCCGATGAGGGATAAAAATATAAATGCTTTCGGATTGTATAAGGATCAATTTGTTTATGCAGATGATAAAGCCGTATTGAGTAATGCATGGGCGGGTAAATTGTATGCAAAGCATTCTATTCCTAAAGTGAAGATAATTTCTGGAGACAATAATTTTGGCTTTCTAATTACTGATGGTATTAATGTTCAATACATCAAGGATTCTATTATTGCCTGGAAAGCTGATTTTTCTGATAGCATATTGGATATAAAATATGATCAAGTCCAAAATCAATACTGGTTGTTGTCTTCAAAGCAGATTGTTCTTTTTAATCCGAAGGATAAGGCAATTCAGATAGTATCAGAAGGCAATAATTTTACATGTTTTGCATTGGCTCGCAAGAATAGTGAATTGTTGGTGGGAACTTCTAACGGATACATGATTTTGGATGCCAATACAAAAAAGCAAAAAGGGGACTTCTATCGAAGGCTGCCAAGCAATTCTATTTCTGTAATCAATGAAATTGAAAATCAAGTTTGGTTTGGAACAACAGAAGGCGCTTTCAAACTGAATGCTGAGGGTAAGTATGATTATTATGCTTCAAAACGTTGGCTGCCTTCCAATCAAGTCGTATCAATTGAAAAAGGAAATGACCATTCAATATTAATCCTTACTAAAGGAGGCTTGACTGAACTTTTCTTAAGTAGTATGACGCTACATGACAAGGCCATGTTTTACGAGAAGCAAGTTCGCGAAAGGCATATCCGAAATGGCTTCAGTGCTACATTAGTTGGCATGAAGCCTGGTGATTTGTCTACCGGTTTTTTTGAAAATTCAGATAATGATGGGTTATGGACTTCCATGTACTTAGGGGCAGAAGCATTTCGATATGCTGTTACGCGTTCAAAAGAAGCCCTTCAAAACTGTCGTGAATCTTTTGAAGCCATGGAGCGGTTGTATAGCATCAATCAAATTCCAGGATTCCCATCTCGTTCTTTCGAACGTACAGGATATAATAAAGGAGATACTCCTTGGCGTAAGGCTCCAGAAATTGATTGGGACTGGAAGTCAACAACAAGTAGCGATGAAGCCATTGGACATATTTTTGCTTTTGGCGCTATTGCTGAATTGGTAGATGATGCTGACTTGAAAAAACGTGCCATTATATTGATCGATACCTTGATGCAACATATTGTAGAGCATGGTATGTATATGATTGATTGGCATGGACAACCTACATTATGGGGGCGATGGAGTCCAGAATATGTAAATGCTTTTCCACTTCAAGTAGGAGATCGAAAAATTACTGCATCTAACATAACTGCGATGCTTCAAACAGCATATCGTTTTACAGGTAAAAAAATATACAAAGAAAAAGCGCTTGAGTTATTAAATAAACATGGCTATTTAGAGAATCTTATGCGGCCGATGAGCACTATCAATAGAGCACCCGAGCAATCAGATAGTTTGAGTAAAATACTTTCCAGTTACTGGAATCATTCTGATGATGAGATGTATTTTTTAGGCTATTGGGGATTATATCGCTATGCATTAAATGATACACTTAAAAAGAAGTTTAAAGAATCGATTCTTGATCATTGGGAGATTGAACGCCCTGAAAAGGAAGGAGCTTGGAATATTTTTACGTCCTTAACCGGCGTGCCTAATTTTGATCTTAAAGAAGCTATTTGGTATTTACAAAAATATCCCTTGGATATGATTAGTTGGCGAATGGTAAATAGCCATCGAAATGATATTGAACCTATTCCTGCAAATTTCAGAAGGCAAACTACTAAAGAGGTATTGCCCCCAAGTGAATTGCATATTCAACGTCATAATGCCAATCGATTTAAATTAGATGGGGGTGATCTTGGTTCTGAAGAATTTAGCTCAGGCGATATCTGGCTTCTTCCTTATTGGATTGGACGATACCTTCAAGTCATTAGTGCACCTCAACCAATGAAATGATTGTTTATTTTTAATATCTATTACTTACCATCATGAAAAAGGGATTATTATTTTTATTTTGTTCATCCATTCTTCACTTCTATTCAGTTGAACAGGCAGCATATGTAACAACTCCAAGAGTTTTTGAGACATTGATTTTTCAACCACAAGAAAAGCATGTGCATGGAAGCAGTATAGTTTGTCTTTCCAATGGCGATATGCTCGCTGCATGGTTTCAGGGTAGCGGAGAACGTACTGCAGACGATGTGAAAATAATGGGTGCTCGATTGGTTAAAGGGTCTAAAAAATGGTCCGAACCATTCCTGATGGCTGACACACCCGATCTCCCGGATTGTAACCCCGTTTTATTTTTTAATAACAAAGGAAAATTATTTCTGGTATGGATTGCTGTTCAAGCCAATAGATGGGACTATTCAATTTTAAAGTATAGGACATCCGATAATTATCTTCAAAGTGGATCCCCAATATGGGATTGGCAGGATAATATTTTACTGAAGCCAGATGATAAATTTGCGACCGAAGCGGAGTTAAAATTTAAAGAACTTCCAAAAACTGGTGCAGGTTGGTCAGAGTTTGCACATAGCTATGATAAGATGATTTTAGAAGCTAGTCATGATGTTATAAAGCGCTCAATTGGATGGATGACACGCATCAAGCCATTGGTATTAAATAATGGCAAAATTTTATTGCCTCTTTATTCTGATGGGTTTAACTTTTCAATGATTGCTATCTCTGATGATGATGGAGCAAGTTGGCATCCAAGTTTGCCAATAATTAGTAGAGGAGGCGTTCAGCCTGCTCTAGTTCAAAAGAGGAACGGAACTATTTCAGCGTATATGCGTGACAATGGTGATGATCCTGGCAGGTTGCAAATCAGCGAGTCAAGTGATTTGGGTATGACCTGGTCTGCTGCTATAAAGACTGATATACCTAATGCAGGAAGCAGTGTAGAGTTGCTCGTTTTGAAGGATGGCAGATGGGCTTATTTAAGTAATGATCAGGATAAAGGTCGCCATAGATTGAGTTTATATATATCGTCCGATGAAGGCAAAACATGGCCATGGAAATCAACTTTAGAAAATGAACTTCCAGATCAAGGGCGCTTTTCATATCCATCGCTTATTCAATCTGCTGATGGAATGATTCATATCACCTACTCTCATCAATTCACGAACAAAGGCGAGGCCATAAAATATGTGGCGATTAACCCCAATGAAATTGGCATTGTTAAAAAATAATATTTAAATCACAACATATGAAAGTTGCCTTCAATAAAATAGTTGTTTTCATTTCTTTTTTATTGGTAGTTTCAACTACTCATGCACAATTGTTTAGGGCTGGTGCTGCAAGCCGGATCATTACCCCGGATCCACTTCTCCCTGTTTCTGGTGGTGTAGGTGTTCCTCGTCCATCGAAAGAAAAAAAAGGGGAATTATATGCTCGTGCAGTGGTGTTGGAAAAAGGGTCAACGCGTATTGCAATTGTTAACATTGATAATTTAGGTTGGTCATCTGTTCTAGGAGATCGCTCTCGTGCATTAATTAAAGGAATTCCTCCAGAGAATATATTGATTGGTGCAACGCATACACATAGTGCTCCGGACGCTTATGCATTTCCTGATGAGAATGGAAAAACCGGTGCTGATTTAGTATACTTAGATTGGTGCACTAAACAAATTGCCGATGCAGTGAATG
>CANKGM010000132.1 GCA_947481355.1 Chitinophagaceae bacterium | reverse complement strand
GGCTTTGCCCAGGTTTCCAAGTCTTTGTCTAAGCTATAGGTTACGCAATTGCCATCTGTGCCGAGACCATGATAGGCCATGACAACCTTACCATCTTTTGCTAAAAAAGCGTTTCCACTAAAAATACCTTCTTCTGGATCACCTTGATTGTGCTTGATGTCGTTGGCATGCCAGCGCCAATGCAAAAGATCAATGCTGGTGAGGTGTTGCCAGTGATGACCATTTTCTGCTTGGTATAGATACCACAAATGATAAACGCCATCTTTGTATATGGCACCATTTGGGTCGAAGGGCATTCCATTTCCTTCTGCAATGGTTAAATGCCAAGTAGGACGAATGGGGTCATTCAGTTCTGCACGCCTTATTTTTCTAGCACTAGCTATGTCTTCATCAGTAATCTCCTGAGCCTTTACGAATGAAGTGCTGAGGATTAACGTAATGCACAAAATGGATTGAATGATTTTCATACTTAAATTTATGAATTTTCATTCTGACTTACTATTATATTCCCTACTTTGTATACCTTAAATCTATATTCTTATTGTACTTCATCATTTTTAAAAAGGATCATATGAAATTAGTGTATTGCAGTATTTTGGTTTTGTTTGTTGGACTTTTTTCGTCCGCACAGAATTCGTACAACATTATTCCCTTGCCCAAAAAATTGGTTGAACAAGAAGGGGCCTATGCATTTAAGAAAGGAGCTGTTATTACAGTGTCTAATTCAATGTTCAGTCCAGTGGCAGGATTTTTATCAGAGCGTATTCAAGCGGCTACTGGTTCTGCTCCAACGATTAAGTCAGCAAAGTCAGCTTCAAGTGGAGTAGTATTTTTGTTGAATTCTTCCTTAGCTGAAGAAGCGTATGTATTGAATGTTAGTTCAAAAAAGATTGTCATTCAAGCTAAAACAGGCAAGGGTGCATTTTATGCATTACAATCACTGTTACAATTGATGCCTCCACAAATTTATGGATCAGCTGTTTCTGATGTTGCCCTTACTGTTCCAAATTGTAACATAGAAGATGAACCACGTTTTTCATATCGTGGATTGATGTTGGATGTAGGACGTCATTTCTTCTCTGTTGATGCTGTAAAACGATTTATCGATTTAATGGCAGTATATAAATTGAACACATTCCATTGGCACCTTACGGAAGATCAAGGATGGCGTATTGAGATAAAAAAATATCCATCATTAACAAGCATTTCTTCTATTCGTAAAGAATCAATGGTGGGTGCTTATGATGATGATAACTTTGATAACACTCCTTATGGTGGATTTTATACTCAAGAGCAAATCAAAGATGTGATTGCTTATGCTGCTAAAAAATATATCAACATTATTCCAGAGATTGAAATGCCAGGGCATTCTCAAGCACTTTTAGCTGCTTATCCTAAATTGGGGTCTTATACAGATAAGATTTACGAAGTAGGAACAAGGTGGGGCGTTTCGGAAGATGTACTTTGTCCACGCGAAGAAACATTTACGTTTATGGAAGATGTGTTGACAGAGGTAATGGCATTGTTCCCTGGTCAATATATTCATATTGGTGGTGATGAATGTCCTAAAACACAGTGGAAGCATAGCGTGTTTTGTCAAGACTTGATTAAAAAATTAGGACTTAAAGACGAACATGAATTACAGAGTTATTTCATTCGTCGCATTGATAAATTCGTAACAGCTCATGGTAAAAAATTATTGGGTTGGGATGAAATTTTGGAAGGTGGATTATCTCCTAATGCGATGGTGATGTCTTGGAGAGGAACAAAAGGTGGCATTGAAGCGGCACGACAAAATCACGATGTAGTTATGTCTCCTGATAATTTTTTCTATATTGATTATTATCAAGCAGATCCTGCTACGGAACCCCTTGCAATCGGTGGAAATTTACCTTTGAGTAAATGTTATTCTTTTGAAGCAGACTTGCCAGAATTGACTGCGGATCAAGCAAAGCATATTGTAGGTATTCAAGCCAATTTGTGGACAGAATATATTGCGACACTTGATCTTGCTGAATACATGACCTATCCACGTGCATTAGCATTAGCAGAAGTGTCTTGGTCTCCAAAAGCTTCTAAGAACTATGATAATTTCAAGACAAGAGTAAAAGGGCATTTGCCAGCTATGGATGCCATGAAAATAAATTATTGCAAAGCGTTTTTAACGCAGCAATAGAATTCGTAATTAAGAAATAAGATTTTTAATTAAATGTCATCTCATGTAGTTGGGATGACATTTAATTTTATAGATGGTTAAAAGAATCAAGTCGAAGTTTAATGTATGCACTGACAATAGATTCTACTTCCGTTGCCCTCTAATTTTATATTCTTCTACTAGACGCTTGAGTTGCTTTACGATTATAGGGTAGTCGTTAAAAAGATTTGTTGTCTCTCGTTCATCTTTTTCCATATCATATAGCTGTCCTGCAGTTTCATACACGTAATCATTTTTTATGTATTGATTTTTTAGTCCGCCTCCTGCATCATTACAATCTATATACTTCCATTTTCCTTTTTGAATACTGATGCATCCATTAGCTGATGAGTATAGTATTTCATTTCTGATTGATTTTTTAGGATTCTTTCCTCGGTATGCATCAAGCATATTATAGCTATCTACAGCAACTGAATCTGGTAATGAAATATCTAGAATACCTGCACAGGTGGCAAATAGATCTGTCAAGCTTATTTTATTGATGTTCGTTTTTGCGGCAGGAATCACTCCTGGCCAGGAAGCGATATAGGGCACACGGTGTCCGCCTTCCCAGCTGTTTCCTTTTATTCCTTTCCAATCACCACTGGAGTTATGGTTGTAGAGTTTATATAGCGAGCCATATGTTGAAGCTTCAAGCCCTCTTGTGGTGAAATCACCTGCTTGCATCGCTGCACCATTATCGCTGGTAAAAATAATTAAGGTATTCTGTGTTATGTTTAAGTTGTCTAGTGTATTCATTAATCTTCCGATATAGTCATCCATTTCAATAACGAAGTCACCATAGTCGCCAGCGTTGCTTTTTCCTTGGTAAGCTAGGTTAGGGGAAATAGGAACGTGTGGAGCTGATAAACTCAAAAATAGAAAGAAGGGTTTGTTTGAATTTTCTGCTGCTTGATGTTTGATATACGCATCTGCTTTATCAATTATAGTGGGTAACATTTTTTCTGAGGTCCATTCTCTTTGCATTACCCCTTGCGCTCCAACTATATGGTTAGGTTTTTGAGTAGTAAGTTCATCGCCAATTATTTTTCCATTTTCAATAAAACAAAATGGCGGCAGACTTGGAATGTCAACACCAAACTGATATTCAAATCCGCAGCTTAAAGGGCCACCTTGCAATGGTTTGGTAAAATCTATTTTTCGCTCTCGCTCAAGTGTGCTGGCTTCATCTATGGGACTCAATTGTGTCGTATCAATATATTCTCCTTTTTTTATTGGCCAATTCCATCCAAGATGCCACTTTCCAATGAGTGCAGTGCTGTATCCATTATTTTTTAAAAATTGTCCAATCGTTAATTGATCTTTTTTTATGAGGGGCCAATCATAAGACCATAGCACACCTTTTTTTAGTGATGACCTCCAAGGATAATTGCCTGTTAAGATGCTGTATCGGGAAGGAGTGCATACGGCGGAAGCACTATGTGCATTGGTGAATTTCGTTCCGCGTGTTGCTAGTCGATCTATATTTGGTGTAGGAATTTTGGAATCCTTGTTGTACGCAGACACATCACCATAGCCTAAATCATCTGCGAGGATATAGATAATATTCGGTCGTGTTGATGATTCTTTTTGTTGCGCTTCTGCTCGTGCAAGAAAGCCAAATGATATGAGTATTATAAATAATCTAGTCATCTTTACATTGCTTGTATTAATTTTTCACGCATCGAAATCCCAGGTGTTCAAGTCCGCTGTCTTCTGAGCTTTTCATTCTCCTCGATACCCTATATCCAGAGCAATAACTATCGTTGCACAAAAATGAACCACCTCTGATAACTCGCTTTGCCGCATAAGGTTCGTCGGGATCTAGTGCTTGTGTTGGTCCAGATGGATTCTTCGCTATTGATTTACCAATCATGGAATAATAGTTATAATGATATTTATCTGAACACCATTCCCATACATTTCCTGCCATGTCATACAACCCATATCCATTTGCAGGGAAAGATCCTACTGGTGCAGCAAATGCATAACCATCATGTTTTGTATTGGTATATGGGAATTCACCTTGCCAACTATTTGCTTTTTGTTTCCCTTGATTTATGGGCTCATTGCCCCATGGGTAGATGGCATCTTTTATGTTTCCTCGAGCTGCCCATTCCCATTCTGCTTCTGTAGGCAATCTCTTTCCTGCCCATTTGCAATATGCTTGGGCATCATACCAAGACACTTGAACGACAGGAAGTTTTTCCTTTCCCTTTATATTGCTAGTTGGTCCATGTGGGTGTTTCCAACTTGTTCCGGGCTGCCAAGCCCACCAATCAATATATCCAAGCGATTCGTCAGTTTGTTTAGGAGTAACAAATATGAGAGAACCTGCTACGAGCAAATTTTCATCTGGTTTAGGTGTTCCTGGTGGCAATTGTTTTTTTAATTCTTCCCAATCTGGTTTTTGTTCTGCTGTAGTAACATAGTTAGTTGACTTAACGAACTTTTCAAACATCTCATTGGTTACTTCAGTGATATCCATCCAAAATCCATCTACGGATACAGTATGCTTAGGGTATTCATCTTTATCTGCCTGATTATTATTCGCTCCCATAACGAATGTCCCACTAGGCACCCATACCATGAAGTCATGAGAAGTTTTAGTTGTGCTAACTAATGAATCTCCGTTATGCGAATTTGAAAAACGGGCGATACGTGAAGGCTGGCAGCATAGTTTGTTTTTTTGAATAGGTGTTGAAGCTTTTGATTTTTCAATAGCATCTTTTGGCTTGCATGAAAAGTTGATTACAGTGAGTAATGAAATGAGTAATAGAGTATATAACTTAGTATGAGCCATCATAAAGAATAAACGTACTTAAAATTAGGTAAGATATTTTAGAATAGCCCTAAATCATCAATTCATTGATTGCATTGTAAAAATTATCTTAGCATACCTAAATACTATTGTTTTAATCTGTCGAAAAGCACTTAAATTTAACAGACTGAATTAAATAAGTGTTTTTTAATTCGGCTCTGCATCTAACCATTGTAGTAAATAAACTTGCATATGAAAAAAATTATCGCCTTCACGCTGTTGATTATTGTTGCCATGTCTTTTGTTGATGCCAAGAAGG
The DNA here is from genome assembly GCA_947481355.1 of Chitinophagaceae bacterium. Classification (GTDB taxonomy): domain Bacteria; phylum Bacteroidota; class Bacteroidia; order Chitinophagales; family Chitinophagaceae; genus Pollutibacter. The sequence continues at coordinate 787 of CANKGM010000132.1, read as the reverse complement.
AAAAATGGATTACACTATTTAATGGCAAGGATATAAATAATTGGACAGTGAAAATTCATCACCATGAAGTAGGTGATAATTATGGTAATACATTTAGGGTAGAAGATGGATTGATTAAAGTGAGGTATGATCAATATGATCATTTTCAAGATCGTTTCGGGCACTTATTTTTCAACACGCCCTATTCTTATTACAAGTTAAAATTTGATTATAGGTTTACAGGTATCTGGAGGAAGGATGCTCCAGAATACACTGAACGTAATTCTGGAGTGATGTATCATTCTCAGGATCCCAAAACAATTTTAAAAGAACAGGATTGGCCTATTTCAGTTGAATTTCAATTGCTCGCTGGATTGGACGATGGATTGGCAAGGCCTACAGGAAACATGTGTTCACCTGGCACAGATGTTGTTTATAATGGCGTAGTTGATCCAAGGCATTGCATCAACTCTTCTTCGAAAACATATTTTGGTGATCAATGGGTACATGCAGAAATGATTGTATTGGGTGATTCTTTGGTTACACATATCATTAACGGCGATACGGTATTGCAATATGCAAAGCCACAAATTGGAGGTGGAGTTGCGCATGGGTATGATCCTGCATTGAAAATTGATGGTAAGCTCCTGAAGAGTGGATTTATTGCCTTGCAAAGTGAAGGGCAAGAAATTGATTTCAAGAACATCAAGTTATTAGACTTGTCGAAAGAGTACTAAAAGATTATTGCTGTTTATCTGTACGTTTAGTTCCTGCATACAATTCGTATTCCAAAAGCCTGCAATCAATC